>JANLGW010000102.1 GCA_024653965.1 Rhodospirillales bacterium | reverse complement strand
GGCATCGAAGACGTGAGCGACATCCAGGCCGATCTGGCGCAAGCGCTTATTTGAGGGCGCTCGCGTAAAGCAGGGCTTGGTTGAGGCGCTGCTGTGAAGGCAAACATTTATCGCTTTGAATGAGGGGGCGTTGCGCCCCCTCGCCCCCATTGATCAATATCCGTTAGCGGGATACCTTACCTGTAATGGTTGTGGTGGGGCGGCAATGGGTAAACTGTTGCCGTAATTGATCATGATAGCGAAAATGCAGCAGCGCATGAAGGAATGCCTGACGCCCAAGATTTCGAGCAGTTCCAAAACATACTCTTGGGCGCATTCGACGAGCAGAACACCAAGAGACAAAAACCAACATAAATACAATTAGTTAACAATCATCAGTCAAGTAATAGAGCTATGTCAACTTGACGAGGTTCTTGATTTGTTCTATATTCTGCGTCCCATAAACAATAATAAGGAGCGCACGTAATGCGCATCAATAAATCCCTTAATGAAGTTATAAATATGCCAACAATGGAATTGAATGAGATCCTGGAAAAATTACCTTCGAAGATCCTGATTCAACTACCGGAGCCTTCAATCATGAATCATCCTGTTTATAGGCAGCGCGCAATTGCGGAGGTTGAACGCAGGAAAAACATGACAAAATGGCTTCAAACTGGGGCTATCGTCACCGCTGCTTTAACAACCCCGCTTATCCAATTTACTCTGTATGCGCCCCTCTGAAAGTGGACGGACGGACGGCTGGCAGACTTCCGCCATGAGCACCAAGATCGAAACCACCGTCGGCGAACTGCCCCGCGCCCTGTCCAACTTCCCGGACGACAGGCGAGTTTCCATCGTGATCGAAGATTCCGACGAAGAAAAGGTGCAAGCGCTTAACGCCATGCTCACCGACAGCCGCGTGAGCGCGGCGGTGGATGGGGAGAAGGCCCTAGGCGAGGTCCGCGCCAGCTTCCTCGCGCAGGCGAACGCGCGCCAAGCGGGTTGAGCTTTCCCCATACCGCGAGAGTTACGGTGGAGTTACGGTGACAGTGCATTTAATATTAAAGTTTAGTGCACTGTCACCGTAATGCAGAGGTATTTATGAAAGTACGCTGGTTGACTGTTCCGTCCGGGGGTATCTATGACTGCGCTTAACTTTCTCTATTCGCGGCAGGAAGTTTGCATCTCGGCTGACACCTTGGTTTCGAATGGAGAGGACAAGGAACCTCAAATTTTCACATCCAAGATATTCGCAGTGCCGCATTTGAACGGCGTAATCTGCGGAACCGGATCATGTCACCTGATCATGCAATGGGTGTTTCAGGTCTATTCCAGCGTGCTTGCCGAAGATTTCTTGCACTTGGATCAATCCACGCCCGATTCGTTGGTGCGGATCGCTGATGAATTTCACTACGGGGACATTCCAGACTCAACGATCTATCATTTTGGATACAGCAACCGCGTGGGTGGTTTCGTCGGAATTAAGTATCGCTCGGGTGAAGAGTTCGCGTCGGAAATGCTTGAAGAACAGTTCCGTGTACGTCCTGAACCGCAGGGGCAGCCGTATCAGCAGCCGCAAGCGAATCGAGACTTCATCGCCTTGATGGAGCGGCAAAAACAGGAAGATGATGCATTGCCCGTGGTTGACCGGGCTGGTATCGGTGGTGATGTCCACCTATGCATTCTCGAAAACATCGGAACTGCGGACGTTCCGAGAATTTCGACCCGGTTCATCAATCTGCATCGGTTTGTGGATTATCATGACCAGTATGACCGCATGAGATTGCGGTGACGAGATTACGAGAGATTACGGTGATGGATTACGGTGACAGTTTACTGAATACGTCGCCGTCAAACCGATACGGACATACGCACACCAAGGGCATCTAGGACCTTCATCACGGTTGCGATTTCCGGGTGTCCTTCGGCGGAGAGGGCCTTGTACAGACTGGCCCGGCCAAGGCCGGTTTGCCGCGCAAGGTCCGTCATGCCCCGTGCGCGCGCGACAACACCCAGCGCGTGGGTGAGCAAAGCCGGGTCATTTTCCGCCAGCACCGCATCCAGATAAGCGGCAATATCCTCGTTGTTTTCCAGATGTTCGGCGCTATCCCAAGGACGGGTTTTGGTTCGGGTTCTGGTTTTTGGCGCCATGTTGATCTCCTACAGGTTGTCCGCCAGCGTTTTTGCTTTGAGGATGTCCTTGCTCTGCGTTCGTTTTGAGCCGCCCGCCAGCAGCACAACAATTTCCGCGCCGCGCTGGACAAAATAGACCCGATATCCGGGGCCGAAATGGATACGCATTTCTAAAACCCCGCCACCGACCGGCTCGCAATCGCCAAAGTTGCCAAGGCCGGCACGGTCGATCCGCGCTTGAATACGGGCGCGGCCCTGACGGTCTTTCAGGCTTTTGAACCACTTGGCAAAATCATCCGTCTGGCGGACCTCAATCATTTAACAATGTATCCCATAGAAGACATCGCGTCAATGTGCGGTTTCAAATGGCTGCGACAGCCCGGCCCCGCCAAGCAATAAAGTAACCTGTCACGAACGGTTATGCTTGCTTTTTCCCGCAAATTTTGGTATATTTTCCTATCTCGTTGCGCAGGTGTCGCCTAAGGGGTCTGGTGGTGTTTCGCAGTTGTCAAATATCGCCGATTTTGCGCAAAAATACCGTGGTTTTTATGGCAAAAATGGCCCTGGTTTTGTACGGTTTAAAAAGTTAGTTCTTTGAAAATAAAAGATAAAAGTGGTTTCGTTTCGTCACTTTTTTTTACGGTTGCGCCTTTTTGGGGGCGGAGAGGTGAAAAAGAGGGGGAAATGAGGACCAAAGTGGCCCTGGATTCCCGCTTTCGCGGGAATGACGGTAAGAAGAACGCGGAAATGACGGAGGATGGAAATGACGGAGGACGGCAATAACGTTATAAGCAGGGCTTGGCGCGGGCGGTTTATTGCCCTACATACCTGAGGCAACAACCGCTTCATCACCAGGATATCCCATGAACGACAAACTCGACCTGCTGCAAGACCTGATCCGCCGCGCCAAGGCCAAGGGCGCGGATGCCGCCGACGCGGTGTTCGTCGAAGGCACGTCGTTATCGCTCGATTGGCGGGCCGGACAAGTGGAGCATTTGGACCGCGCCGAGGGCCAGGATTTAGGCTTGCGCGTGCTGGTCGGGCAAAAGGGCAAGTTCGCCCAGGCCATCGTGTCGTCGTCCGACACCCAACGCTCGGCCTTGGATGAACTGGTGGAACGCGCCGTGGCCATGGCCAAAGCGGTACCCGCCGACCCTTATGTGGGTCTGGCGGAAGTGGAGCAGCTGGCCACCCAGTTTCCCGATTTCGATCAGTTCGATCCGACCGAACCTTCCGCCGAGGCCTTGAAAGATTTGGCGCGGCGCGCCGAAGAAGCGGGCTTGGCGGTCAAGGGCGTGACCCAGTGCGAAGGGGCCAGCGCGGGTTTTGGTCAGTCCAAAGTGGCGATGGTGGCATCCAACGGCTTCGCCCATGCCTATCGGCGTTCACACCACAGTCTGAGCGCTTCGATGGTGGCGGGCGAAGGCACCAAGATGGAGCGCGATTACGATTATTCGGGCGCGGCCTGGGGCGAAGATTTGTTAAGCCCTGAAGAAATCGGCCACAGCGCCGGAGAAAAAGCCACCCGGCGTTTGAACCCGCGCAAGGCCAAAACCGCCACCTTAGCCGTCATCTATGAAGCCCGCGCGGCGCGTTCGTTGATCGGGCATCTTTCCAGCGCCATCAATGGCGCGGGCGTGGCGCGCGGCACCTCGTTTTTGAAAGACAAAATGGGCGCGCAACTGTTCGCGCCGGGCGTCACCGTCAGCGACGATCCGCACCGCATGCGCGGCCTGCGCTCGGCCCCGTTCGACGATGAAGGGCTACCCACGCAAAAACGCGACGTGATCGAAGACGGGCGCCTCACCACCTGGTTTTTAGACCTGCGCTCGGCCCGGCAATTGGGCTTGAGCAGCACCGGCCATGCTTCACGCGGGGTATCGAGCCCGCCGTCGCCGTCGGCGTCGAACCTTTATCTGGCCCCCGGCAAACAATCGCTGGAGGCCATGATCAAAGACATCGATCAGGGCTTTTTCATCACCGACCTGATCGGCATGGGCGTCAACGGCGTGACCGGCGATTATTCACGCGGGGCCAGCGGTTTTTGGATCGAAAAGGGCGAATTGACCCATCCCGTTTCCGAGGTCACGGTGGCCTCGAACCTGATCGATATGTTCAAGGCGCTGAGCCCGGCCAACGATCTGAAGTTCCGCTATGGCACGGATGCCCCCAGCGTGCGCATCGACGGCATGACCATTGCTGGGATCTAGGGGCCTTAACCCCTTGTGAAAAAAGGCGTTACGGGCGTTGGCCCGCCGTCGTTTGCGTGTTATGTTCGCGTCCATGTTCCGTTTGTATTGCTCCGTTCAACTGACCATCGGTTTTTATTCGTGACCCATATTCCCACCCACATCCTGATGGCGCGCCTGTGGCGCGAATGCATCCGCAAATACGTCTGGTGGCTGGTGCTGGCGGTGGTGTTCATGGCGATCATGGCGGGGGCTACGGCGCTGAGCGCATGGCTGATGAAACCGGTGGTGAACGAGATTTTCATCGCCCGCGACCGCCAAATGCTGTGGCTGATCGGCGCGGCGGTGCTGGGCACGTTCTTCGTCAAAGGCATATCCAGCTATGCCCAGGCGAACATGATGGCGCGCGTCGGCCTGAAGATCGTCGCCGATATGCAAAACCGCCTGTACCGCCACATGACGAGCCAAGACCTCGGTTTTTTCCACGATAACGCCATCGGCACGCTGGTCTCGCGTTACACCATCGATGTCGGTTCCATGCGTGTCGCGGTGGCGCACGGCATTACCGTATTCGGCAAGGATTTACTGTCGCTGATCGGCTTGGTCGCGGTGATGTTCATTCAAGATTGGGAACTGGCGTTCATCGCCTTTTTTGTATTCCCCGTCGCGATCATTCCCATCGCCAAGATCGGACGGCGCATGCGCAAGGTGACCGTCAACACCCAGGTTGAATCCGGGCTGTTCATTTCGACCTTGGAACAAAGCTTCCAGGGCATCCGTTTGGTCAAAGCCTATGGCATGGAAGAATACGAACGCGGGCGCATCGCGGCGCTGGTGGAACGGCTCTACCGCCTCGCCTACAAACAACTGCATACCCGCGCGATTTCCAGCCCGATCATGGAAACCCTGGGCGGCATCGCGGTGACCACGGTCATCATCTATGGCGGTTACCGGGTGATCGAAAACGCCACCGATCCGGGCGGCTTCTTTTCGTTCATCACCGCGCTGCTGCTGGCCTACGAGCCGATGAAACGTCTGGCCAACCTAAACGCCACCATCCAAGAAGGGCTGGCCGGGGCGCAGCGCACCTTTGAAGCGCTCGACCATCCCATCCACATCACCGAAAAGCCGGATGCGAAAGCGCTCACCGTGACCCGCGGCGAAGTTCGTTTTGAGGATGTATCGTTCACCTATCCCAAATCGGAAAACGTGCACGGTCAACTCGATGCCGCGCTCAGCAACCTTTCCATCACCGTGCCGGCGGGCCAGATGGTGGCGCTGGTGGGTGCGTCGGGCGCGGGCAAATCGACGGTCATGAACTTAACCCCACGGTTTTATGACGTCAGCGAGGGCCGGGTGCTGATCGACGGCCAGGACGTGCGCGACGTCACCTTCGCCTCGTTGCGCAACGCGATGGCGCTGGTCAGCCAGGAAATCACGCTGTTCAACGACACGGTGCGCAACAACATCGCCTATGGCCGCCAGAACGCCACCTTCGAAGAAATCCAAGACGCCGCGCGCAATGCCGCCGCGCACGATTTCATCACCCAGCTTCCCGACGGCTACGACACCCAAGTCGGCGAACACGGGGTGCGCCTTTCGGGTGGGCAACGCCAGCGCTTGGCGATTGCGCGCGCGATCTTAAAAAATGCGCCGATCTTGCTGCTCGACGAAGCGACCAGCGCGCTCGACACCGAATCCGAACGCCATGTGCAGGCGGCGCTCAACGGCCTGATGAAAAACCGCACCACCTTGGTCATTGCGCACCGCCTATCGACCGTGGTTGATGCGGACCTGATCTGCGTGCTCGATAAGGGGCGGGTCGCCGAACAGGGAAAACACGCCGAACTGCTGGCCAAGGGCGGATTGTACGCCAACCTTTATCAATTGCAGTTCGTCGGCGTCACGGCGGAAGGCACGCCGCAATAACACACGAAAGGCTCTTTCTCAGGTGCGGGGCGTGCTAAACCTATTTCACATCGATTTCAACGCGGCATTTGAGGAACACGGGTGAAGCTGCACAAACGCATTCTCAACCAAGACTGGGCGCAGGCCGCCGTCACGGCGCTGGCGGCGGCGTACTTGCGTTTTGTGCGCCTTACCGGGCGCTGGGAATTGCGCGGCTGGGACAATCTGCAAAAACTCGTCGACGAAGGCAAACCCGTCATCTTGTGTTTCTGGCATGGCCGCCTGATCGCCAACATTTTCGGCTGGCCGCGGGGGCTGGCGCTTTACCAACTCTCCACAGCGCACCGCGACGGCCAACTGGCGGGCAAGACCTATCAACGCTTAGGCGTCACCCCGGTGTGGCTGGATAAAAACAAACCCACCGAGGCCACCCGCAAGCTGGTGAAAATCATCAAATCCGGCGGCATCGGCGCAATCACCCCGGACGGCCCCAAAGGTCCGCGCCAGCGCATGCAGATGGGCGCCATCGATCTGGCGCGTCTGGCAGGCGGTGCCTATTTGATTCCCGTCAGCAATTCCGCCACCCGCGTCAAGGTGCTGAACAGCTGGGATCGGCTGCAGTTTCCCCTGCCGTTCGCACGCGGCGTATTTGCGCTGGGCGCGCCCGTCGAAGTGCCGCGCAAAGCCAGCGATGAGGAATTGGAAAGCATCCGTCAACACCTTGAAGACACACTCAATACCATGACCCGCGCGCTCGACGCCGAATGTGGCCAGGAAACACCAGAGCCTGGCCCCTCCCTGCCTGCCCCCCAGGCTGCCCCGGAGCCAACATCATGAAACTGGCGCTGTATCGCATGGCGACGTTTCTGGGCGGGCCGCTGATCCGCCTGTACCTGAACCGGCGCATCCGCCAAGGCAAAGAAGACCCGGCGCGTTTGAACGAACGTTTGGGGCTAGCCTCCCTGCCCCGCCCCCCAGGCAAGCTGGTGTGGATTCACGGCGCCAGCGTGGGCGAGGCGCTTTCCATTCTGCCGCTGATCGAGCGCATCCAGCGCGACCGTGCCGACTGGTCCATCTTGATCACCACCGGCACGGTGACCTCGGCCAAGCTGATAGCCGAACGCCTGCCTCAAGGCGTGATGCATCAATACGTGCCCGTTGACCGGGTCGCTTATGTGCGGCGGTTTTTGGAACACTGGAAACCGAACTTAGCGCTGTGGATGGAATCGGAGTTCTGGCCCAATCTGGTGGTCGAAACCCGCGCCAGCGCCGTACCGATGGTGGTCTTAAACGGGCGCATGTCGGAACGATCGTTCGCCGAATGGCAAAAGAACCGCGCCATGATCTGGCAACTGATCCGCGCCTTCCGCCTGATCTTGGCGCAAAGCGACTTGGATGCCGAACGTTTTAGCGCCCTTGGCGCAAAGGCCGTGGACATGCCCGGCAACATCAAATACGCCTGCGCCCCCCTGCCGGTGGCAGCTGACGCCCTGGCCCAAGTCCAGGCATGGGTTAAAGACCGCCCGCGTTGGCTGGCGGCATCCACCCATGCGGGCGAAGAAACCATCGCCGCACGCGCGCACTTAACGTTACGCGGTGACATTCCCGGCCTACTCACCATCATCGTGCCACGTCACCCCCACCGCGGCGAAACCGTGGCGGCAGAGCTTACGGCAATGGACCTCAAACTCGCGCGGCGCTCCATCGGCCAGCCCATCAACACCGATACCGATGTTTACATCGCCGACACCTTAGGCGAGATGGGTCTATTTTACCGCTTGGCCCAGATCACGTTTATCGGCAAAACCTTAGTCAGTGGCGGCGGGCAAAATCCAATTGAGCCTGCGCAATTGGGTTGCGCCTTGATTTTCGGCCCGGACATGAGCAACTTCCAAGCGGTCGCCAAAACCCTGCTGGATGCAGGTGCGGCGGTGCAAATCGCCGACGAAGCAGCGTTAACGGCAGAAATCGCGCGCCTGTTGCGTGATCATAACGCATTGGACAAAATGGTTCATGCCGCCAAAACTCAAGCCCAAGCGCAAGCGGGCGTCATGGATCGAGTGATGGCGGCGCTGACGCCGTATTTTGAAGGAGTGCCCAATGCGCGCGCCTGATTTTTGGGACCGCAATGCCGATGGTATCCTGCCCACCTTGCTGCGCCCTTTGGGCTGCGTGGTGGCAGGGCTGGCGACGCTGCGTCAAAGGCGCGCCCAGCCCTATAGCGCCCCGGTGCCGGTGCTGTGCATCGGCAACTTGGTGGCGGGCGGCGCGGGCAAAACCCCGGTGGCGCTGGATATCGCGGCGCGTCTAACGGCTCGCGGCAAAAATGTCCATGTCTTGATGCGCGGTTATGGCGGCACGGAAATCGGCCCCCTGCGGGTTGATCCGTTAAGCCACGACGCCGACCAAGTCGGCGATGAAGCGCTGTTGCTGGCGGAAAATACGCCCACCTGGGTCAGTCGCGACCGCGTCTTGGGCGCCAAGGCCGCCGTTGACGCGGGCGCAGAGGTCTTATTGCTCGACGACGGTTTTCAAAACCCCAGCCTGCACAAAGACCTATCGCTTTTGGTGGTCGATGGCAGTTACGGTTTCGGCAACGGGCGCGTGATGCCCGCCGGGCCATTGCGCGAACCCGTTGCCAGCGGCCTCAAACGCGCCCATGCGGTGGTGCTTTTGGGCACGGATGAAGCCGATGTGTGGGGCCGCGTGCAACGCGCGGGGTTTAAAAAATTGGCGGTGCTGCGCGCAGCGCTGCAACCCGCGCACGATAGCCAGGACTTGGCGGGCCGCCAGGTGTTCGCCTTCGCCGGCATCGGCAGGCCGCAAAAGTTTTTCGACACGCTGTCCAAGCTCGGCTGCAAGCTGGTGGGCTGCAAGGCGTTTGACGACCATCACCCCTATCAAGACGCCGAAATCGATGCGATCTTGCGCGATGCCGCCGGGGCCGTCGTCGTCACCACCACCAAGGATCATGTGCG
>JANLGW010000101.1 GCA_024653965.1 Rhodospirillales bacterium | reverse complement strand
CGCATCTCCACGCGCTTTGACCGAAACATCAAAAACTTCATGGCCGCAATCGCTCTTGCCGCAACCGTCATATGGTGGCTTTAATGAGTCCGGACCCTAGTTACGAAATGTGCGACATGACCCACAAAAATCTGCAGTCAAGGGGGGGGAAGGCAAGCTCTTTTGAGACGCCTGAGCACCATTTGCTTCTTTGAGGATATTGAACATGAGTGCGAAAAGATTTAGGCTCGCGAGAAAGGCGTGAAGGTAACTGCTTTAGCGATGATGTGATTTGGGTCGGGTCGTGTTGTGTGTTTGAGGACCAACGAGGCAATGCCCATATTTTTGCGGGCTATCGGTTATGAGGGGTAAATATGGGTGTGTTATCGGTTGTGCGGAAGATTAGAGAGTTGGTATGGTTGATATCCGTGGCGATCACCCGCAGTAGACTGCCTATTCTCAAGGCCTTTCCCTATTATTTTTTTTATAACAAGTGCACCTCACGGTATTCTAGCAATGGTCCGCAAATTGCTTTTCCAGAAAACCATAACGAATACATGGAAAAGGGGTTCACAGCCCTGAAGACAGCCGAAAGCCAACGACTTTTGACCTCTTTGGATGACCGTATTCGTTCTTTGGAGGCTACGGGTGAAATGGTTTACGGTACAAATGCCCTGTTCGAGGAGGGGTGGAATAAATTTCCAGAAGTTGAGCTTTTGTTTCAGGGGGTGCTCGGAGATTTGATCCGTTCGGTGTTGAACTCAGATTTCAAAATTTATATTTGCGGGTTTCACCAAAAGATAGGTGATCCCGAAGGCGCGAATAGAAAGCTCTGGCACAGTGATTCGGGGCCAGGGACTTGCTTGAACATATTTTGTTATTTGAGCGATGCCTCAGCCGAAACAGGCCCTACAACGCTTCTTCCTTGGAAGGCATCTCTGGATATATTTCGAGCTGAGTGGGATTTTGTTGACCAGTTTTTAAATGAGCATGGACGCAAGACGGTGACCAGTGAAGAATTGAGAGTCGCGCGTCATAATTTCTATGAGTGTTTGATTCGCGAACGCTATGCAGATCAGGTCGCTACGCCTTCTGGTACCACCGGACTGATTGCCCTCTTCAACAACAATATCTTGCACAGTGCTAAACCGACTGCCCCCGGCTCCAGCCGTCGGGTCATGTTGTGTCGCGTGTACCCCTCAGATAAGCCTTTCGACTTAGATGGCTATAAAGATAGGGGAGTGCTCCTGAAGAGGTTGCCCAAATATCCGCGGGCGTCAGACATTTTTTAGAGCCACAATCATTCACGCTTTTTTAATTGCCATGCTTTTGGGGCTCACTGGAGTCTGCCCGTGTTGCGGTAAGGTGAGGGTTTAATTGAGCCACAAGCTTACAACCAGGATGTAAATATTGAAGATGCGTGAAAATAAACGAATTGGAAACCTTGACCTCAGCTTGGCAAAAGAAGCTTTCGAAAATGGTGAAAATGTTACGGCGTTATTGAGGCAGCAAATGGGAGTTGATTTTAACACGCCTGAAATAATAGAAATTGCATACGATATCCAATCAGGAAGTTATCTTAAGTATGTGGAAAACAATAAATTACAAAACTCCCTTTATTGCAAAGAGGCGAGTGATATTGTCCAAAAATATATTAAAAAAACAGACATTTTAATGGATGTTGGAACAGGTGAGATGACAACGTTAAGCCTGCTCGTGAAGAACCTCACGATGCATCCAAGACGTATTTTTGCGTTTGATATCAGTTGGTCACGGATAATTACAGGGGTAGAGTATGCTCGAAAATCGATGGGGGATTGCTTTGATATATTAACGCCATTCGTTGCTGATATGTTTGAAATTCCAATGCTTGATAAATCTGTAAATGTAACCATATCGAGCCATGCGTTAGAACCTAATGGAGCTGAGATCAAAATATTATTGAGTGAGCTTTTTAGAGTGACAAAAGATAAGTTAGTTCTTTTTGAGCCTTGTTATGAAATTAACACTGAAGAAGGCAAAAAAAGAATGGACGATCATGGTTATATTAAGGGGTTAGATAAAGTAGTTGAGGATCTTGGGGGTGAAGTTGTTGAAAAAATTATAATAAAAAATATTTACAGGTCCTCAAACCCAACCGTTTGCTTTGTTGTAAATCCGCCAAAATCCACCGATTATCGTCAAAGTGATCCTGATATAGGCTGCATTTTTTCTGTTCCTGGAACTAACTTTAAGCTTGATTTTGCGGACGGCTATTACTTTTCAGAAAAAACGGGTTTATGTTTCCCTGTGCTTAAGTCTGTGCCAGTCCTCAAACATTCTTCATCAATTTTGGCGACGAAGTTCACTGCAGAGGAACACTGAAAAATAGATTTTGGTTCACTGCTCTGACCTGCTCCCCTGAAACATCCCCATTTTTGAGTTAGTCTGTTTTCCCAGAAGGAGACGGACGATGAAACGCAGCAGATTTTCCGAAGAACAGATTATTGGGGTTTTAGAAGAGGATCAGGCAGGGCTGAGCGCGACGGATTTATGCCGTAAGCACGGGATCTCGGATGCGACGTTTTACAAGTGGCGCTCGAAATACGGCGGCATGGAAGTGTCTGAAGCCAAGAAGCTGAAGGCCCTTGAGGCTGAGAACGCCAAGCTGAAGAAGCTTTTGGCCGAAGAGATGTTGGATAATGCGACGCTAAAGGAAATGCTCGGAAAAAACTTCTGACGCCCAGCTCAAGGAGAACCGCCGTGAACTGGGTCATTTCCTGTGCGTAATCGATGACTTCACCCGGGAGTGTTTGGCGACGGTGGTCGACAACTCGTTGTCGGGCGTGCGTGTGGCGCGGGAACTTGACCGGGCTCGCTGAGATGCGAAGCCTCCCCTACATGGTGGTCAGCGACAATGGCACGGAGCTGACATCCAATGCGATCTTGAAGTGGCAACAGGACCGCCAAATAGAATGGCATTACATCTAGCCGGGTAACCCCATGCAAAACGGATTCGTGGAAAGCTTCAACGGACGACTACGCGATGAATGCCTGAACGAACATCTGTTCACCAGCGACAGCCATGCTCGTAGCGTTATCGAGAACTGGCGTAGCGATTACAATACGGAACGCCCCCACACGAGCCTCAACGGGCCCACGCCAAATGAGTTTGCAACCCGGTCCAAACTTCGGGATCAGAGCAGTAGCCGGAAAACTCCAGCCTCTGGCGGTCCAAACTTCGGGATCAGAGCAAACCAGAACAGAGCTAACTTATGAATGAGGACATTCAAGGGAGCAGGTCAGAGTCGTCCACACCATCGGTTAACATCCCCACAGGCTCCACAACAGCAAGAAAGCATGTTAAACATGATCCCGGTAGCATGATGAAGAATTAGAATACACCTTACTAAGGCTGCAAAACTGTCTAACGAAGTGGGACCACCATTTTTAACTTGAGGCTCTGCCATGCATGTTCAAATTGTTTGTGATCAGAAGTGGCGTGATTTGCCAACAATCTGTGCTTTAAAATTATCCCTTGAAACGCATGGCGTGCGGGTCACTGTTGCCTCTTCCAAGGAAACCTACCCCCTGTTGCCTCTGCTGCAGCCAGATGCGGTTGTCTTTAATCACATGTACTCGCGCAAACACCAAGAAATTGCGGCAAAGTTACGGTTAAGGGGCGTGGCAAATATTGTGATGCCAACAGAAGGAAAAGGTGAGCCTGCGGTTGATCGGATGACGTGGGGTGATTTTAACGATTTTTCCTCTATCGATCTTTATTTGAGCTGGAATGAACGTACCGCTAAAAATCTTGTGAAATCAAAGCATCTACCCGCTGATCGGGTTAAAGTTGTTGGCTGCACCCGGTATGATTTTTATCAAAAACCTTGGAATAAAATTGTTGAGAGTCGGGAAAGTTTTTGTCAACGCTATGGTTTAGATGCTCAAAAATCGATTGTGACGTGGACGACGAAGTTTGGCTACGCGCAAATTTATGGGGATGCTGAAGCTCAACAGAGCTTTGAAAAATCAACTCTTTTTCACAACGTACATAAGTGTTACGAAGCAGTAGGCCTTGATTGGCATAATTTGCCTAAAATTCACCATGACAATCGAATTGAGCAAGCAGAACGTTTTTTTCGGGTAGCAGTTGCCCGTCCGGACATCCAGTTCCTTATTAAACCGCACCCGACAGAGACCTGGGCCTTCTATGAGCAGCTAATTGATAGCAACGGTCTGTCGAATGTGACGTTGGTGAGCAACGAGTACATTTGGGATGTGCTCAACGCAACGGATGTGCTTTTCCAGCAGAGATGTTTAACTGCCCTTGAGGCTTGGCTGATGGGTAAGCCGTCTATTGAAATGAAGATGAATGACCGCGAACAGCTCGCTTGGCCGGAATACGAAGTGGGTAGCCATCAAGCCGATGGCCCCAAGCAAATGCTTTCTTTGATGGATACGTTTCTGGTTAATGGCGAGAGGCCTTCACTGGAGATGCTAGAGAAACGTAAATTAATTGCCCAAGACTTTGCGTGGAAAGTTGACGGCAAGCGCTCCGCAGCAGCGGCAAAGGCAATTTTGGAATTCCTAAAGTTGCGTGCGCCTCACAAACGTATTCGGGCGCGCGATGTTGGATGTCCGTGGTCAACCGTCTTGCGGGTTGGGGTGCGTTACGCCATGGGGCTGAAAAATACCCAAAGCATTATTGAGGGCCTTCGTGGTGTTAAACCGAGGTATTCAAAATCGGTTGCCGATCAACTTGATAAGGAAATATCGTCTAAAGATGTCGAGGCTTATTGCGCTAAAATTCGTCAGTTCTTTTAAAACGCGCGCACAGTACCCAACTTAACGGGATAACCACATGAAGCGATTTATGTTTTTAGGGTCCGGACTCATTAAAGCCACCATATGACGGTTGCGGCAAGAGCGATTGCGGCCATGAAGTTTTTGATGTTTCGGTCAAAGCGCGTGGAGATGCG
>JANLGW010000098.1 GCA_024653965.1 Rhodospirillales bacterium | reverse complement strand
ATCGCTGCCGTCAACGTCGTCTTGCCATGGTCAACGTGACCAATCGTGCCGATGTTGCAATGCGGTTTATTGCGTTGAAATTTTTCTTTAGCCATTTTGTTTCACTCCATTCGAACCGGACATTCAACCGGCAAGCTTGGTTTGGATTTCAGTAGCAACCTGCGACGGTACTTCAGCGTAGCTCGCAAACTGCATGCTATATTGGGCACGGCCCTGAGACATGGAACGTAAGGTATTGATGTAGCCGAACATGTTGGCCAACGGCACCTTGGCGGTAATGACGCGGGCGTTGCCACGCTGCTCCATTTCACCAATCTGACCGCGACGAGAGTTCAAGTCGCCGATGATGTCGCCCATGTATTCATCAGGGGTCACCACTTCGACGTCCATGATCGGTTCGAGCAGCTTCGGACCAGCCAACTTGGCGCCTTCACGGAAGGCCGCACGCGCGGCGATTTCGAAGGCCAGGACCGAAGAGTCAACGTCGTGATACGCGCCGTCGATCAAGGTCGCCTTGAAGTCGATGCAGGGGAAGCCAGCCAAAACGCCGGTTTGAACAGCGCTCTTGAGGCCTTTTTCAACGCCGGGGATGAATTCCTTCGGCACGTTGCCGCCAACGATCTTGCTTTCAAAGACAAAACCCTGACCCGGTTCGGCAGGTTCGAACACCAACTTGACGCGGGCGTACTGACCGGAACCACCGGATTGCTTCTTGTGGGTGTAGTCTTCTTCGTAACGCTTGGAGATGGTTTCGCGGTACGCCACCTGCGGCGCGCCAACGTTAGCTTCCACCTTGAATTCGCGACGCATGCGGTCGACGATAATGTCCAGGTGCAGTTCGCCCATGCCCTTGATCACGGTCTGACCGCTTTCGTTGTCGGAAGACACGCGGAACGAGGGATCTTCGGCAGCCAAACGAGCCAGAGCGACGCCCATCTTTTCTTGGTCAGCCTTGGATTTCGGCTCCACCGCCACTTCGATAACGGGCTCGGGGAAATCCATACGTTCCAAGATAACGGCATGAGCAGGATCGCACAGGGTGTCACCCGTGGTGGTGTCCTTCAAGCCAGCCAACGCGATGATGTCACCAGCGCGGGCTTCTTTAACGTCTTCACGCGCGTTGGCGTGCATCTGCAACATACGGCCCACGCGTTCGCGTTTGTCTTTAACGGTGTTCAACACTTGCGTACCAGCTTCCAACACGCCCGAATAGACGCGGCAGAAGGTCAGCGAGCCGACGAACGGGTCGTTCATGATTTTGAACGCCAGCGCGGCGAAGGGTTCGCTATCGGAGCTCTTGCGGATGACTTCTTTTTCTTCATCATCCATCATCACACCGCGAATGTCGGGAACATCGGTCGGAGCGGGCAGGAAATCGACAACGGCGTCGAGCAGAGGCTGAACGCCTTTGTTCTTAAATGCGCTACCGCACAGCACGGGAACCAAGCTGCCCGCGATGGTGCCCTTGCGCAGGCAGGCCTTCAGCGTTTCGGCGCTCGGCTCGGTGCCTTCAAGGTAGGCTTCCATGGCCACGTCGTCCAACTCAATCGCGGCTTCGATCATCTTCGTGCGATAATCGGCAGCTTTGGCGACCATGTCGGCGGGAATGTCTTCTTCGCGGAACGCGGCGCCCAGGCTTTCTTCGTCCCAGATGATGGCCTTGTTCTTAATCAGGTCGATCAGGCCCACGAACGTGTCTTCGGAACCGATCGGCAACTGGCACACCACCGGGTTTGCGCCCAGACGGGTAATCATCATGTCGACGCAACGGTAGAAGTCGGCACCGGTGCGGTCCATCTTGTTGACGAAACACATACGCGGCACGTGATACTTATCGGCCTGACGCCACACGGTTTCGGACTGCGGCTCAACGCCGGCAACCGAGTCAAACACCGTAACCGCGCCGTCCAACACACGCAGCGAACGCTCAACTTCGATGGTGAAGTCAACGTGGCCTGGGGTGTCGATGATGTTGATCTGATGATCTTTCCAAAAACACGTGGTCGCAGCAGACGTAATGGTGATGCCGCGCTCTTGTTCTTGTTCCATCCAGTCCATGGTGGCGGCGCCATCATGCACTTCACCGATCTTGTAGGACTTACCCGTATAAAACAGGATGCGTTCCGTGGTCGTGGTTTTACCGGCGTCAATGTGCGCCATGATGCCAATGTTACGGTATTTATCGAGGGCAAACTTGCGTGCCATAATCTTTAGTCCTTAGAGCTTTCAGAGCATTACCAGCGATAATGCGAGAACGCCTTGTTGGCGTCGGCCATTTTGTGCGTGTCTTCGCGCTTCTTCACGGCGGCGCCGCGATTTTGCGCGGCATCCATCAATTCACCGGACAGACGCTCGACCATGGTGTTTTCGGAACGCTTGCGCGCCATGTCCACCAGCCAGCGAATGGCCAGAGCCTGACGACGGCTGGAGCGAACTTCAACCGGCACCTGATACGTCGCACCACCCACACGGCGGGAACGGACTTCGACGGACGGCTTCACGTTGTCGATCGCTTCGTGGAACAGAGCCAACGGATCGGTTTTCATTTTGGCTTCAACGCGTTCGAACGCACCGTAAACGATACCTTCGGCGGCAGATTTTTTGCCGTCCAGCATCAGGCTGTTCATGAACTTGGTCACAACCAGATCGCCATACTTGGCATCGGGCAGAATTTCGCGTTTTTCAGCGGCGTGGCGACGAGACATCTCTCAACAAACCTCTCTTATTTCGGACGCTTGGCGCCGTATTTGGAACGACGCTGGCGACGGCTAGCGATGCCCTGCGTATCCAACGTGCCGCGGATGATGTGATAACGGACACCGGGAAGATCCTTCACACGACCGCCACGGATCATCACAACGGAGTGTTCCTGGAGGTTGTGGCCTTCGCCGGGAATGTAGCTGGTGACTTCAAAGCCATTGGTAAGGCGCACACGAGCTACCTTACGAAGCGCCGAGTTCGGCTTCTTCGGGGTGGTGGTGTACACGCGGGTGCAAACGCCACGCTTCTGAGGACAAGCCTGCATTGCGGGTACGTTGCTGGTCTCACGCGGGGCCTTGCGAGGCTTACGGATCAACTGGTTAATCGTCGGCATACCGTTCTTTCCATTACATATGCACCGTGAAACCCTGGCCGAAAGTGGCAGGTTTCCGGTGCAACAAAAGACCGTGGAGGCAAGCGCGGATGGCTTTCCTGCCTCTCGGCGGTCAACTGAGTGCCCAAAAGGGCTCTATTTTGCAACGCGTTAACTTCGGGTGTCTGCGTCTGAACCGCCAAGCCGACCGGCTATCGGGTTCACCACCAGACCCCTGAAGAGTGGCGCATACTATGCAGACCACCCCGCCCCGTCAAGCAAAGAATATCGTCTCTTTTGCGCATTGCGATTTGTACGCCAAATTAACGATTTGGCTAATTTTATTGCGCAAATCATCCCAAACCGCCCAAAAAACGGGCGGCGCCGAGGAACTTCCCCAGACGCCGCCCGAATCCGATTCTCAAGCCCCTAAAGGCGTTGAAAACATTGATTTATTCGCCTTCAGACGATCCTTCCGGCACGACCTTGGGCGAAGGGGTCGCCAAGATGTCGATCGAAGGCAGACCCTGCTCTTCGAGTTCGTCCAGACCGGTGGTCGCCACCAGCTCTTCGTCGCGCTCGGCGGCGATGGAGCGGAAACGGTTCATCACCGCACCGGTGCCCGCCGGGATCAAACGACCGACGATGACGTTTTCCTTGAGACCGATCAGCGTGTCGATCTTGCCCGAAACCGCAGCTTCGGTAAGGACACGGGTCGTTTCTTGGAACGACGCCGCCGAGATGAACGACTGCGTCTGCAGCGAGGCCTTAGTGATACCCTGCAGCACCGGGTTCGCAGTCGCAGGCTTATCGCCATCTTCCAACGCCTTGGCGTTGACCTTCTCGAACTCGCTCTTGTCGGTCAATTCGCCCACCAGATAGGTGGTGCCGCCGGGTTCGGTGATCTCGACCTTTTGCAGCATCTGACGGCAAATCACCTCGATGTGCTTGTCGTTGATCTTCACACCCTGCAAGCGATAGACCTCCTGGATTTCGTTCACCAGGTATTCGGCCAACGCTTCCACGCCCATTACGGCCAGAATGTCGTGCGGCACGGGGTTGCCATCCATCAGAGGATCGCCACGCTGCACGTAGTCGCCTTCCTGAACCGCAAGGTGTTTGCCCTTGGGGATCATGTATTCACGAGCCTCAAGACCTTCCTCGTTCGGTTCGACGACGATGCGGCGCTTGTTCTTGTAGTCCTTGCCAAATACCACACGGCCATCGATTTCGCTGATGATCGCGTGATCCTTGGGCATACGGGCTTCGAACAATTCCGCAACGCGCGGCAGACCGCCGGTAATGTCGCGGGTCTTGGCGCTTTCACGCGGGATACGCGCCAACACGTCGCCGGCATTGACCACCTGGCCGTTTTCGACCGACAAGATCGCGTCGACCGGCAGGAAGTAACGGGCTTCCAGGTCGCCGTCGAGCATGACCACGTTGCCCTTTTTGTCGTGCATGGTGATGCGCGGCTTCAGATCGGTGCCCTTGGGCTGGGATTTCCAGTCCACGACCACCTTGGACGAGATGCCGGTGGCTTCGTCCATCTGTTCGAGCAACGACACGCCTTCGACCAGGTCCACGTATTTGATGGAACCTTCTTTTTCGGTGATGATCGGCAGGGTATACGGATCCCACTCGGCCAACTTATCACCGCGATCCATCTTCGCCTTGTCCTTGGTCAGCAGCTTGGCGCCGTAGGGGATACGATGCCGAGCGCGTTCACGGTCCTGGGCGTCAATCATCGCCATTTCCGCGTTACGGCTCATGACCACCAACACGCCGTCGGAGTTTTTGACGGTGTTGAAGTTATAAAGCCGAACCTTGCCGTCGAACGGTGCATCAACGAAGGACTGTTCAGAGCCCTTCTGCGCCGCGCCGCCGATGTGGAAGGTACGCATGGTGAGCTGGGTGCCCGGCTCACCGATGGACTGCGCCGCCATGACGCCGACCGCTTCGCCCAAGTTCACGCGCGTGCCACGGGCCAGATCGCGGCCATAACACGATGCGCAAATGCCAACCTTGCTTTCGCAAGTAAGCGGAGAACGCACTTTGATGCTTTCCACTTCGGCTTCGGTCAAGAGCGCGGATTCTGGTTCTTCAACCAGAGTGCCCTTCTTCACCAACACTTTGCCGGTTGCGGGGTGAAGCACGTCTTCGCCCACGGTACGGCCAAGCACCTGTTCGCCGATGTCGACCACGGTTTCGCCACCCTGCACCACCGCCGAAACGGTGATGGAGATGTTGGTGCCGCAATCTTCTTCAAAGACGATGCAGTCCTGCGCCACGTCGACCAGACGGCGGGTCAGATAACCCGAGTTCGCGGTCTTCAAGGCGGTGTCGGCAAGGCCTTTGCGCGCGCCGTGGGTGGAGTTGAAATACTCCAGCACGGTGAGGCCTTCTTTAAAGTTGGAAATGATCGGCGTTTCGATGATTTCACCCGACGGCTTGGCCATCAGGCCACGCATACCGGCAAGCTGCTTCATCTGCGCCACCGAACCACGAGCGCCGGAATGCGCCATCATATACACGGCGTTGATCGGCTTGCCCGGTTTGTCGGCCGAAATGACTTTCATCATTTCATCCGAAACCTGATCGGTGCAGTGCGCCCAGGCGTCAACGACCTTGTTGTACTTTTCGCCCTGGGTGATCAGACCATCTTGGTACTGCTGTTCGTATTCCTTGGCCTTGGCTTCGGTCGCGCTGACCAAACGTTCCTTGGCTTGAGGAATGATCAGATCGTCCTTGCCGAACGAAATACCGGCGCGGCATGCG
>JANLGW010000096.1 GCA_024653965.1 Rhodospirillales bacterium | reverse complement strand
CTCGGCATTTTGAGCCGCTGGGAACTGGGCATTCCGCCTAAGGGCCACGTGTACCGCGCCGTGATCGAGCAAATCCGCGCCCGTTATGGCGAGACGTTTTACCCCGGTTCGCCCCTGATCGCGCGTAGCCTTCTTAATCCCGACGACCCCATTCACCTGATGGAACTGCATCCCGCCGAGTTTGAAGGCCTAAAACATACCCTGAAACAGGCTATGCGCAACACGCCAGACGAGGGCGGGGCGCACCTGCATTTTCGCGACGGGTTTGAAGGTGTGTTGGCGATTTCCCCACCGCCGCCCGGCCACCCCCGGCGCGGGCTGGTGTTCATCGATCCGAGTTACGAGGTGAAGTCCGAATACCGGGTGTGCGCCGAATTTGTGCTGGAACTGAACCAAAAATGGCCCGAAGCGGTGATCGTGCTGTGGTACCCGGTGTTGCAAGCGGGGCTGCACGAAGCGATGATCGAAAGCTTGCAAAACGCCGGGCTGAAAAACCTAGATATCCGCGAAGTGCGTTTCGCCGAGCGCAAAGGCGGGGCTAAACCGCAAAGGGTGGGCATCTTGGGCAGCGGCCTGATCATCGTCAACGCGCCCTACGGCACGGAGAAGGGGTTGAAGCAGGTCGAAAGCTGGCTGGGGGCTTAAGCGGACTTAATTCCCGCTCCGGTTTTCACCAAGATCGCTTCATTCGGATCGCTTTATTTGGGTTCATTTGTGCGCCAAAAATAAAAAAAGTGACGAAACGAAGCCAAATTATCTTTTGTTTTCAAAGAGCGGTATTTTTTCATTTCGTAAAGCCAATGGTTTTGCGCGCTTAAAGCGCACCCCGATGTTCGGGGGCAACCGACGGCTAAACGAACTAGGAA
The DNA here is from genome assembly GCA_024653965.1 of Rhodospirillales bacterium. GTDB lineage: Bacteria > Pseudomonadota > Alphaproteobacteria > Rhodospirillales > Magnetovibrionaceae > JANLGW01. Next base: position 1,291 of record JANLGW010000096.1, on the reverse strand, counting down.
TATTTACCATAAATGGCTGCTTTTGTCAAGGGAAACGGGGCCGAGGGGGCTGGGCGTGCAGATGATTCGCATTCGGATATGTTACTTACATTTGGGAACGGGGAGTTCGTTGTCGGTCCCCAGGCTCAGCGCCCACGCCTTTACATCCTCATGGGGAACGAACCGACCGGCGTCAACGTCGGCGATGCCTTCCAAAATTGCCAGACGTTTGGCCTCGTCCATGATGAAGCGCGCCAAAGCGTTCTGACTTTCCTCAGAGAGGCTGGCGACAACCTTTAGGGCTTGTTCGAGTTGCTTGTTCATATCCGTATTTTGAATATTTTGTCCGCCTGCGTCCATCACTTGCATCCAAAACCCTATCGACAGCGTTGCCCCCTGTGCTAAAACCCTTGGCACATCATAAAAGACACAAAACAACTCACTTCAGGGGGACCAAACCATGAGCGCACGCCGGATTTTGATCGCGGGCAACTGGAAGATGAACGGCCTCAGCGCCGACGCCACCGCTTTGGCGGGCGGCTTGGCGGAAAAGCTCAAGGGGGCCGGGGCCGTCAATTTTGAAATGCTGGTGTGTCCGCCCGCCGTGCTGATCCCCGTGGTGGCCAAGGCCATCGCCGGGTCCACGATGCAACTGGGCGGGCAAGACTGCCATATGAATGCCAAGGGCGCGCATACCGGCGATACCGCCGCGGCGATGCTCAAAGACGCGGGTTGCGGTTATGTCATCGTCGGCCATTCCGAGCGCCGCACCGATCATGCCGAAACCGACGCGATTGTGAACGCCAAGGCCGCCGCGGCGCATGCCAACGGCCTGATCGCCGTAATCTGCATCGGCGAAACCGAAGCGCAGCGCGACGCGGGCAAGACGCTCGACGTCAACGGCAGCCAGATCGCGGGCTCCGTGCCCGAAGGTTCGACCGCCGCCAATACCGTGATCGCCTATGAACCCGTGTGGGCCATCGGCACCGGGCGCACGCCGACCAGCGCCGAAGTACAAGACGTTCACGCCTTCATTCGCGCCGAATTGGCCAAGAAAATCGGCGCAGGCGAAGCGGCCAAGACGCGCATTCTCTACGGCGGCTCGATGAACCCGAAAAACGCCAAGGAATTGCTGGCTTTGGCCGACGTGGACGGCGGCCTGATCGGCGGCGCAAGCCTTAAAGTCGATGATTTCTGGGCGGTGGCGACCAGCGCTTAAAGCTGGCGCTTAAGGTTTTTCACCACGGAGCACACAGAGATCACAGAGGTTTTATTTAATTCAACTCTGTGTCCTCTGTGCCCTCTGTGGTTA
>JANLGW010000095.1 GCA_024653965.1 Rhodospirillales bacterium | reverse complement strand
ACCAATGCATAAGGCCCCCCTCGTGGGGGCCTTATGCATTGGTCGGTGGGAGCGGTGGATGGACCTCTTGTTCAGCCCGAGGCCTTGTAAAACAAGGCCGAAAGTCCACGCAGCACGGCGAAGCCGCGCGCACGTAAATCCTCTCCCCGCAACCATAAAAAACACCGATAACTCAACGAGTTATCGGTGTTTTTGTTTATGCGCTCAAGCGCCCTGAAAATGCCGGGTAAGCACGGGGTAAGCAGCTAACTTCAAGTTCCTGCAAGCCTGGGCAAGGTCGCAGCCAGTCTGCTCCCCTCAATTATCCTTCTTCAGGAAACGTGGGGAAATTTGGAATAGTTCGCGCCTCTAGCATTAATTGATATATAATACTTTTTTGCGCCGGATGCGTGAGGACATGGCCATGGAAATTGGTATGTTAATCCTGACGGCAATGCTTGGCATTAACTTCTGCGTAGCGCACGGAGGAAATGCGGAGGCCTTGATTCGGCCTAACGCAATATCTTCCTCCCCCTTTACATCGGAATCGAGTGGGATGGCACTGGCACTTGGCGCTATGGCGCTCCGTCGTCGACGAAACTCGAAGATGGGAGCAGAGTCCGAAAGGAACTGGAGTCTCCTGGCCGCATGCGCGGGGGGGATCGGAGCCTGGAACTGGGATGCCGAATCCGATACAGCCGCGTTTTCCCCCGAATGGTCGGAGATGCTTGGATATCGTGCGGGAAAATTTCCCCCTCACTTCACGAAGTGGAAAGATCTCCTGCATCCCCAAGACGCATTGTTATTTGAAGACCATCTTCAAGCGTGCCGAGCGGGGCATAAAGACAAATTTTCCATCGAATGCCGCTGCCGTCATATGAACGGCCAGTACGTATTTTTTCTCATGCGAGGCGTCGTCGTGCGTGATGAATTGGGGCGCGTGGGGGGGTGTTGCGGAACAGCTTTTGACATAAGCAATTACAAGGCAAGTGAACGTCGCGCCAAACGCTTGAGCATAACATCCAAGATGTTAAGCGGCGTGATGGAGGCGGTGCTACACGCGGAAGACGAGGAAAGCTTAGTCAAGGATGTTATCCAGGCCTTGATGGAAAGCGAATGCTACACGTCTGTATATTTAGACCTTCTTGGGCATGAGGGGGGCATGCGTCCATATGCTGCCGCTTCGAAGTATTTGGACATCAAACATGACGACGCTCTACATCATTTAGGGGCGCGAGTCATCCAGACCGGAGAAATGGTCTCGGAGCATGAGGAGATCGCAAATCAGGAAGAAGATGAGGAACTGACAAAACTTTGCAGAGTCGCGCTGCCGTTGGTTAGCGGCGAAATGGTCATGGGGGTTCTTGGCGTTGCGGCCATACAATCTGAACCTTTTGACCGCGAGGAAGTGAAAATGCTGCTTGAGTTGTCAGGCGATTTGGCCCACGGCGTCCACGCGTTACGGTTGGCGGCGGTAAGGCGCAAGCAGGAAGAGAATTTAAGAAAGCTGTCTTGGGTGGTGGAGCAAAGCCCGGCCCTTATTGTTATTACCGATAACATGGGTCGGATTGAATATATCAATCATAAATTTTCGGAAGTGAGCGGCTTTTGCTTGGATGACATCGCAGGGAAGTTTCCGCGAGATTTAAAAAGCGATGTCGTTCCGCTCGATGATTATGAGCAGTGCTGGGCTTGTGATGTGGGCAAGAAAGATTGGCGCGGCCTGTTGCACTGCAGAAGAAAAGACGGAGGTTTTTATTGGGCGCTGAGCATGGTTTCTCCAATTCGCAACCTTTCAGGTGAGGTCGCCAATTTTGTTGAAATTGCCGAGGATGTAACTGAGCGCAAGCAGGTCGAGCAGCAACTCGCGCAGGCCCAGAAGATGGAAGGACTTGGAAATTTGGCAGGGGGCATTGCTCACGACTTTAACAACATGTTGCTCCCCATTCTTTCGTTGACCAAGATGACGCTTGCGGAGCTTCCCGCAGACGGTAGGGCTCATCTGCGCCTCACTAAGGTAATGGAAGCGGCAGAACGTGCCCGCGAATTGATTTCCAAGATCATGTTGTTTTCCCGTCGGTCAGGAGAGGTCGTACATCCAACCTACATGTATGAAGTTGTTGCAGAAACGTTATCGCTATTGCACTCGACTATTCCGAGCACCATCAATTTGCGAGAGAACATTTCCGTAATGCCTCTGCCGGTTCTCGCTGATCCCACTTTGATAGAAACCGTCATCTTGAATTTGGCGAGCAATGCGGTTCACGCAATGGAGGGGCGGGTCGGCGATCTTGAAATCGCACTCCAGCCCATGGTTGTCGATGAGGCGATAGCTAGAGATCTCAGTTTGCCTCGTGCGGGGGGCTACGCTCGACTGACTGTGGCGGATACGGGTTGTGGCATGGATGAATCTGTTATGACCCGGATTTTTGATCCGTTCTTCACCACCAAGGTGGTGGGGCAGGGGACAGGCCTCGGACTGTCCTCTGTTTTCGGGATCGTGACAAAGTGTGGCGGCGAAATCAGGGTGAAAAGCAGTAAGGGCGTCGGTAGTACGTTTGACGTTTTTCTCCCGCTCATCGAAGACAGCGCCATGTCTGTGGAGAGCGGCCATGCTTGAAGAGGAGAAGTTTGCTTCGCTGCGAAACCTTATTTCCAGTCATACAGGGATGGATGTCGAAGACTCCGGCGATGATAAACTCCGCCAGGCGGTTGCGGAGAGACTTAATGTCCTCGGACTACCCCCCGCTCGCTATCTCGCCTTGCTCGAAGCAAGAGGGGGAGAAACGGAACGGGAGTGGGATGCCTTAGTTTCATTGATGACTGTCGGAGAAAGTTATTTTTTCCGTGACAAGGGGCAGATCGAGGTGCTTCGCCGATGGCTCCTTCCTGAGTTGATTGAGCGTGCGCGGTTCACGCGAACTCTTCGGCTCTGGAGTACGGGCTGCTCGCGAGGGGAGGAGGCGTATACATTGGCCATTCTCCTGCGTGAGCTGATCCCTGATATCGACGATTGGAACATCGAAATTTGGGGAACAGATATTAATAGGCAGGCCCTTCGGCAGGGTGGCAAGGGAATATTCGATGCCTGGTCCTTGCGCGCGCTCGATTCCGTAAAGGTGGCACAATACTTCACCGAGCAGGTTGTGGGAGCGCAAAGATGCTGGCTGTTGACAGCTCCTATTCGGAAACTGGTGACGTTCAGGTACTTCAATCTTTTCAAAGATTGTTTACTCGGTCCTTTTTCTGGGTTCGACCTCATTCTATGCCGTAACGTTTTCATATATTTCCGGCGGGATGCCATATCCGCCGTCGCGGACAAATTGGCCAATGCCTTGGCTCCGGGCGGATACTTGATGACGGGACACGCTGAGCTCCACGAGATATGCCCGAACGGCGTTATTCCCCGGTTGTTTCCGGAGACGATAGCTTATCAAAGGGTGCGTAGCCCGAGTGCTGATCATCCGATGCCGATCATGACGCCGCTGCCCCCCAGGACTCCACTGAAGATTCCGGCTAGGCCAAGACTATCTTCAAATCAGACAGGAGAGCAGCTAACGGGGATGAGGCCGCCAAAGCCTTTACCATCAAGGGATGATGCGGAATTGATGGTCATCAAGGAATTGCACAAGAATCATGAATATGGACTAGCCCTTGAGCGGGCGGAGCGGTTTGTAGCCAGGCGGCCTGAGGATTTCAGGGGCAATTACCTGTTGTCGTGGCTCTACGCCGACGTTGGCCGCTACGAGCAAGCCCTAGTTTGCGCCGAACAGGCGCTGAACATCGACCCTTTCGCCGCCGCGCCGTATTTTCTGCTTGCGCATCTTGCCGAAGAGCGTGGCGATGTGGAAGAAGCCAAGCGTCTTCTGAAAAAAGCCCTATACCTTGACCCAGCTTACACATCCGCTTACCTCGAACTCGCCGCACTCTACGCGCTGGAGGGGGATGAGGTGCGAACCCGCAAAGCGAGGATAGCGGCGCTCGATCTCCTGAAGAACATTCCGGGACAGACGGCGGTCGAGCCTTATTGCGGCCTTACCGCGAGCCAACTTACATCATACGTCAGGGAGATGCTGGAACATGGTTAAACCACTTCAAGCATCTCCTGCCGAATTGCCATGCCTCATATTTGCGCTGCATGAGACCATCTTCGCGATTGATGCTCGGGTGGTTCTCGAAACGGTGTGGCTACCAGATCTTGCTCAAGTCGCTGAGATGCCTCCCTATGTGATCGGAGTATTCGATCTGCGTGGGGAAATCGTCCCGGTTATCGATCTGGACCTTCGCCTCGGACGAGAACCGTGGCCGTATCAGCTGAGCCATTGCATCATCGTTTTAGAGTTTGAAGGCCGTCCAACCGGGATCGTCGTCAGTGAAATTCGCGACATGCAAGACCTCGATATGGGGGGGGTCATTTCCTCTCATGCCCGTAAGGCGAGTCGCAAGGGTGAACCTGTACATTTTGTGATCGGTGACGTGCATTTGGGCGATGATATCGTGAGCGTGATCGATCACACCGCTCTGCTTGATGGTGAGACGCATGGCAAGCCTAACGCCAGAGTTGCCAAAAGCGCACCTTCCTTTTTTCCTGCCGCCACCGTAGAGGAAAAAGCCGTATTACGCCGCCGTACACATGATTTGGCGCAACCTTTGTCTTCTGAAGAAGGAACCAAGCGGATCGGATTGGCGGTGTTTGAGTTATCGGGAGAGCGCTTTGCCGTCGATTTGCAAACGATCAGCGGGTTCGCCGAGATGGGGCCGGTCACCCCTATTCCCTGTTGTCCGGCGCATATTGGGGGCTTCATGAATTTGCGAGGCGAGCTCCTAACGCTCATCGACATTCGTGTCATCCTATCCTTGCCGATAGGAGCTTTCTCGCCGATGTCCAAAATCGTAATCCTTCGTGAAGGGGGGGCGCCCACGGGTATCCCTGTCGACGATATCATAGACCTTGTCTACATCAGCTCTACCGACATGGTGGAAACGCCATCGGCGTTGAGGACTCTCGACGAGGAGGAGTACGTCAAGGGAGCCCTTTCCGTTGATGGCCATGCCGTCGAGATTTTGGATTTGCCCCACCTGCTATCGCTTCAGTCCCTGATCGTGAACAGTGTCCCATAGTTTATGGGCGGTGGACGTACCGCCCATCGTTGGGAGAAATAACCGATGGAGATTACAATGAACAATGACACGACGTTTGATGAGCAGCCATCCGCTACCCCCATACCACAACAGGCCTCCAGCCATATTCGCCAGTACCGCGCGGCCTCTGGCGGTAAGATGAAGTTGGGAACAAAATTGTTTTTGTCAACCGGCATGTTGATCGCCATCACGGTGCTATTGGTGATTGTCGCTCTCGTCAGCATTGCGGACATCCGTCAAACCCTTGAACGGGTCATTGACGTCAGTGCTCGTAACCGCGAATTGGGGTTGCGTATCGAGGTCAATTTTCTGCGCGCCAACCGCGCCGTGAATAACCTGGTCCTTGCGAAGAATTCAGACCAGATCGCGGAAGCGTTGGCAGATGAGAAAGAGGCGAGAAAAGCCGTCGAAGACCGTCTGGATGAACTGAGTCAGACCATTGGGGGAGAGGAAAAGCGTATCGCCGAAGAGTTCCATTCCGCCTTCAATGGGTACAACGCGATTTTCGAGGAAATACGGGGGTTGGTGGTCCAGCAAAGGGTTGACGAAGCCTGGGATGTTTCCGTCACCAAGGCGCGCGTTGCGAGGGTAGCGGCGACTGAAGCGGTGCACAAGCTGATAGAACTCGCGGATGCCGATGTTAAAGCGGCACGGGAAGATGCTCTAGCGCAATACCAAATAACTTTTTGGACGCTTGTCGGGGTTTCCGTGGGGGGCGTATTGCTCGCTGTCGGCCTGTTTCTATTTATTCTGCTGCGCAACATCAGGCCGAGTTTGCTACAGGCCGTCGGCACCATGGCCGCTGCCTCAAGTGAGATTGCGGCCACCACCAGAGAACATGAGAAAGTACTCACCCAGCAGGCTTCGGCGGTCACCCAGACAACCACGACCGTTGAGGAATTGGGAACGTCCGCGAGGCGCTCGGCTGAACAAGGCAATGCCGCTACCGGTTTGGCGGAAGAAGCGCAAAGGCAGGCCCGCGAGGGCAATGCAATGGCTCAGGCTATGTTGTCTTCCATGGCGGATCTTAAAGAGAAAGTCGGCAGTATCGGTGAGCAGATCATGAGGCTTAGCGATCAAGTAGGAGAAGTGGGAATAATAACGGGTGCGGTCGCAGATATCGCCAACCACACTAACCTTCTCGCGCTCAACGCCGCAGTCGAGGCGGCGAGGGCGGGCGAACACGGCAAAGGGTTTGCCGTCGTCGCTCAGGAAATTCGTAAATTGGCCGATCAAAGCAAAAAATCCGCGTTTCAAATCAACACTTTGATTGAAGATGTGAAAAAGGTGTTGAATACGACCGTGATGAGCACCGAGGTGGGAACGAAGACCGTTGGCGAGGCCGTCGGCGCGGTGGAGAAATTTGGCGAGTCCTTTTCCCAAGTGATTGCATCGGTCGAATCGATAACGGAGAACGTGCAGCAGATGGCGCTATCATCCAATCAACAGGCTGGGGCAATCAAGCAGATCACGGAAGCCATGGCGTCAATTCAGGGCGGCGCCAAGCAAGCGGCAGCGGGCGTCAGTCAGACCAGGATAGGCGTCGAGCAGCTTTCCGCAATAGGCGTTGAGATTGAGGCCATGATATAGGCCGAGGCTACGGAGGCGCGGATGATCAAGGATGAAGAACTTAACGGCCTGTTTAAGGTCGAGAGCGCTGAACACATACAGCGGCTGGGAGCCTCGTTGCTAAGCCTCGAAAAGGCCCCTGGCGATGTGGATATTCTCGACTCCATGATGCGCGATGCCCATAGCCTTAAGGGTGCGGCCAGGATGGTCGAAGCACTGGGCGTTGAAACCGCCTCCCATGCATACGAGGATCTCTTGCGCGCCGCCATGAAGGGGGATGTCATCCTTTCCGCCGATGACATCGACCTCATGTCTTGGACCTTGGATGTGTTAAAGGATCTGATCAATGAGGAGGTGACTGGAACGCCTGCGAAGATATTGGCATCCGACGCTGAGGCGCGTCTTCACTCTGTATTGTCCATAGAAAAAAATGAAGATCTAAAACCACCGCCAAATGCGCGAAAGAAAACGAAGCCACAAATCGAAAAATTGGTTGAGGGCGAAATCGTCTCACCAAAAGCGCCTTCTTCCGTCTTAAAGCAGGCTTCCGAGATTTCACCTTCATCATCGGAGGCGTATTCAATCGATACCGTGCGGGTTCAAACCCGTAAACTTGATGCGCTTATGACTCAGGCCGGCGAATTGGTCGTAACAAAAGGACGGATTTCCCAGGTTCTGGCAGCCGTTGATCAGGTTTCCGCAACCATCGAGGATTGGGGTAGGGAACTTGCAAAAATAAGGATGACGATTAGCCGACCCTCATTTTCTAGTGAAAGGGGGGGCGGCAGAGGTAATGACAACATACTCGCACTTCACGAGCGTCAGAGACTGCGTTTAGAGCAGGTGCGAGGCCAGATGAGCCATCTGCGTTCCACTGCTTCCGGGAGCCATGCCCAATTGGAGGCGGTGACGAACGAGTTGATGGATGGCATCAGTGATATCCGATTGCTGCCGCTATCGATTTTATTTGACCTCTTTCCCAGAATGGTCAGGGATTTGGCGCGCCAAAATGGGAAGGATGTATCTCTATCCATCGAGGGTGCTGATACGCGTGCTGATAAACGAATCTTGGAGGAAATGAAAGATCCGGTGATGCATCTGCTACGCAACGCCATTGATCACGGGATCGAATCCCCTGCGGAGCGGAAGCGCAAAGGAAAACCGTCTCAGGGCAACGTTTGGCTTCGCGCCCGGCAGACCCAAAACAGCATTGAGATTGAGGTTGCGGATGATGGAGCGGGGCTGGATTTAGAGGCCATAGCCAAGGTCGCTAAAAAGCAAGGAGTGCAAGGTGGCGGGCCGGACGGGGAAATGACGCCTGAGCAGATACATGCCGCTGTGCTCGCGCCGGGAGTGTCGACCAGCGGTTTCGTGACGGAAATTTCAGGGCGCGGTGTTGGGCTGGATGTGGTTCGCTCCAAGGTGGAGCGCCTCAAGGGTGAACTTCATATCACATCCGATCCCGGCACCGGCTTCACCATGCGCATTAGATTGCCGATTTCATTGGCGGTGCATCGGGTCCTGTTGGTGCGGGTTGGGGAACACATGTACGGTCTGCCGGTTGAGGCGGTGGAGACCAGTTTTCTGGTTGATGAAGGGGATATCGTCCCCATGGAGGGCCACTCGACCCTGCTCATCAACGGCCGTCCGCTTTCTGTAGCGTTATTGTCGAATATCCTGGAGATGCCTCTCGCAAGGAATGCC
>JANLGW010000088.1 GCA_024653965.1 Rhodospirillales bacterium | reverse complement strand
TGACCTACACCATGAGCGACAATCACGGCGCGGCTTCGACGGCGACGGTCGCGGTGACGGTGACGGGCACCAACGACGGCCCGGTTGCGGTTGCTGATGTGGCGCTGGCCTATGAGGATTCATCCCTGACGATCCACGCCGCGAACCTGCTTGCCAACGATCGCGACATTGACGGCGACACGTTGTCCATTTCGGCCATCGATACGGCGGCGACGTTAGGCCAGGTTGTGGACAACGGCGACGGCACCTTTGGCTACACCCCCGGCGCGGCGTTCCAACACCTGGGTCTGGGTGAAGTCGCGACCGACAGTTTCATTTACACGGTGAGCGACGGCCACGGTGGTTTGGCCACGGCCACGGTTTATGTGACGGTCAAGGGTGCTAATGATCGCCCGGTCGCTGTGGCGGACAACATCGTCACTGCCGAGGATGCGGCGGTGACGTTCAGTGCGGCGGCTCTGTTGGCGAACGACAGTGATGTGGACGTTCATGATAGCTTGAGCATCCTCTCTATCGATGCGTCCACCACACGCGGCGGCGTGGTGGATAACGGTGACGGCACCTTCAGCTACGATCCCGCCACAGCGTTCCAGTATCTGGCCGAGGGTGAGAGCGCGACCGATACCTTCACTTATACAGTGTCAGACGGCCATGGCGGCACGGCGCGCACCACCGTCACCATGCTGGTGACAGGCTCCAATGATGGCCCGGTGGCCGTGGCGGATAGCCTCGCGGTGGGCGAGGATGCGGCGTTGACCTTCTCGGCGGCGGACCTGTTGGCCAACGACAGCGATGCGGATGCCAGCGACGTTCTGACCATTACTGCCATTGATTCCACCGCCACGCTTGGCTCGCTGGTGGATAATGGTGACGACACCTATACCTATGATCCGGGGATGGCCTTCCAGCACTTGGCTGAAGGCGAGACCGCCACCGACAGCTTCAGCTATACCGTTAGCGATGGCCATGGCGGCGTGGCAGTGGCGACCGTTACGATGACGATCACTGGAGCCAACGACGCTCCGGTCGTGGTGGCGGACAATCTAGGATCGGTAGATGCCTACAGCTTCGTCTCGATCAGCGCCTCGCAGTTGCTCGCCAACGATTTCGACGTGGATTCCAGCGATACTCTCTCGATCGTTTCGGTGGGCAATGCCGTCAACGGTCAGGTTGTGATGTCGGACGCCGGGCAGATTCTCTTCCAGCCCGATCTGGGCTATGCCGGGGCGGCCACCTTCGAATACACCGTGTCGGACGGCCATGGCGGCCTGTCTACGGCCACGGCGACGCTGCAAAGCATTCTGCCTGCCAATCTGATCTTAGGCACGGACAAGAATGACAAGCTCAAGGGCGACAAGAAGGCCAACATAATTGATGGCAAGGCCGGCGACGACAAGATCAGCGCCAAGGACGCTGGTGACATCTTGGTCGGCGGCGCGGGCAATGACGAGCTCGAAGGCGGCAAGGGTAACGATGTTTTCCTGGTGAGCGGGAAAAATAGCGGCTTCGACGAATTTGAAGGTGGCAAGGGCTTTGACCGCATCATCGGCTCCATCGGCGACGACATTATTGGGATGCGCGAGTTCGAGGACGAAAACAGCGTCGAGGAAATCGACGGCGGTTTGGGTCTAAATGTCATCCAGGGTACGGCCAAGGATGATGAACTGGATTTCAGCAACACGGTGCTGAAGAACATCAACGCGATCGATGGTGGGGCGGGTGATGATGAAATCACCGGTTCGGCGGCGGCTGATACCATTTTTGGCGGTGACGGGGCGGACAATATCGAAGGCGGTGCGGGAAACGACGTCATTTCCGGGGGCGCGGGCGATGACGAACTGGAAGGCGGTGCCGGAGACGACACCTTCCTGGTCAGTGGCCAGAACGACGGGTTCGATGAATACAAGGGCGGTTCCGGTTTTGATCAGATTATCGGTTCGGCGGGTGATGATGTCATCGGCCTTAAGGAATTCGAAGACGACAACAGCGTTGAGCTGATTGACGGCGGCACGGGGTACAATGTGATTCAAGGTTCGTCCAAGAGCGATGAACTGGATTTCAGCCATACGGTTCTGAGCCATATCGACCTTATCGACGGCGGTGATGGCAATGATGAGATCACTGGGTCTGCCGGGCGGGATATCATCTCCGGTGGCCAAGGCAATGACCGCATCAATGGCGGCGCCGGTACGGATACGGCGGTCTTTACCGGGAATCTAGATGATTACAAGGTCATGCAGCGCCGTGACGGGGCGTATGTCGTTCGGGACATGCGGCATGGTGATGATGACGGTCGTGATGATAAGGCAGAAATACAAACCGATGGGCAGGATGTCATCGTAGACGTCGAGCGCCTGCAATTTGCCGACAGGACGATGTATTTGATGGCCAATCAGGGCCCTGCCGCCACCAGTGATGACGGTCGGACTTATGAAGACGCGGCGTTGACGATTCCCGTTGATGATCTGTTGGCAAATGATACCGATCCGGATGGAGATGGCCTGTTTATTGAGGCCATTGGTAATGCCTATGGTGGTGCGGTGTCTTTCAATGCGAATGGCGATGTGGTCTTCATGCCGGATGCTGATTTTTCTGGCGAGGCCTCGTTTGATTATGTCATTTCGGATGGGCATGGCGGAACGTCCATGGCGACCGTAACCGTGGCCGTTGAAGCGGTGGCCGATGCGCCAAAGCTGTTGGTCATGGATGCAGCCGGGAATGAAGATGTGGCCATTGCTCTGGATATCACCTCAGCTCTGACCGATGTGGACGGGTCGGAATTTTTGTCCATCACCATCGACGGTGTACCTGCGGGCGCGAGCTTGAGCGCGGGGACGGACAATGGCGATTGCTCGTGGACGCTCGATCCCACTGGACTCACGGGTTTGACCATCACGCCGCCTACGAATTTCTCGGGGACGTTTGATTTGACCGTGACGGCTACGTCCAGGGAGGCCTCGAATGGAGATGCGGCATCCACGTCCGCCACCTTGAGCGTGGACGTGAATGCCGCGGCCGACGTGCCGATGCTCACCACGGCGTCGGTGATTGGCACCGAGGACACGGTTATCGCACTTGATATCGTCGCATATGTGACCGATGTGGACAATTCGGAAAGCCTTTCCATTGCCATCGACGGTGTTCCCGAGGGGGCGATCTTGAGCGCGGGCACGGACAACGGCAATGGGTCGTGGACGCTCGATCCCGTCGATCTCGTAGGTCTCCTCATCACACCGCCCATGGATTACAACGGTGCCTTCACACTGGCTGTCACGGTAACAGCGGTGGAGGCGGCAAACGGTTCCGCCGCAGCCATAACAAACTCGTTCGATGTTAAGGTTACGCCGGTTGCCGATGTTCCGGACTTGGTGGTCTCCGATGTCGTGGGTGATGTAAATATGCCGGTGATCTTGGATATTGCCGCGCAGCTTACGGATATGGACGGCTCCGAAGGCTTGGCAGTGCTTATCGAGGGTGTGCCAGGGGGGCTTACGCTTTCGGCAGGTGTGCAAAACGCCGATGGGGCCTGGGAGGTGCCGCCGGGCGATCTGGCGGGGATCAGCCTGATGGCATCGCGCAACTTCACGGGTACGTTTGATTTGCGCGTGTCCGCAACGGCGACCGAGGAGACGACTGGCGTGAATGCAATAATACAGGAGACGATGAGCGTTTTCATCTCGCCTCAGCACGCAGTCATTCTGACGGGTGACGCCAACGTGAACATATTGGTTGGCGGTGTTGGTGATGACATTCTAATTGGTGGCGGTGGCAATGATACCTTGATGGGGAACGGCGGCGCCGACACCTATGTGTTTGACCGAGGTGATGGGCAAGACGTCATAAATGCTACGGGCGGCGCGTCCGCTGACAAAGTTGTGTTCCGCGCCGGTGTCAATCATGACCAGCTCTGGTTCCAGCGCTCAGGTAGCGATCTTGTGGTAAGCGTTATCGGCTGCGAAGATCAAGTTGCCGTCCAAGGATGGTTTGATAGTGCGGATAAACAGGTCGCCGCTATTAAAACCGCGGATGGTTACGCACTGGATCGCACCGTGGTTGAAAATCTGGTCAACGCCATGGCGGGTATGACGCCACCGCCGGTGGGACAGACGAACCTGAGCGATATTCAGAATACGCAACTATCTCCTGTTCTCGCCGCAAACTGGCAGCCGCGATGATGATTTTTAAGTAGATGGTTCTCCAGCATTTGTTCTGCCAACGCTTCCTTGAGGTCGCGCGTTTCGGAGCGCAGCGCCTTCACCTCGCCGCTGTTGGCTTGGCAGTCCGTATCCCCAGCCATACGCTTCTTGCTTACCTCCAAAAAAACCCTTTGCTCTGATCCCCAAAAACGGGATCGTTTTTAATTGGAGTTTCCCTCTGTAATTTCCTGGCTGGGAAAAGGAGTGGAGAGCATGAAATTCTCGAAGTTTTAGGACGCCCAGAAGGCGTTCATCTTGAAGCAGGCCTTATGGGGAATACGCCCGCTTTACGCCGTTAAGTAGACTTGTGTTGGGGATGTCGCCTATGTTTGTCTCTGATCCAAAGTGGGCAACGATGAGGATATGCGTGGGATTGAATTTTGGTCCAAATGTCCTGCTCTCATAATATAGCCGTGTAGTATGCAGAATGATCAGCGTCTTGGTTGTCCATGCCCTGTTTCGTCAAGCAACCCTTAGGCGCGATATAACTATCGATGCGCCGCAGTGGTTTTTCATGCCACTGAATGTTGAAGGCCGTCAGTTTGGGAAAAAAACAGAGATGGCTGTAGGGGAGGTGGTCATGTATCCACCACGCAAGAGACCGCCAGTCGGTGCCTTCGCGGGAGAGGCGCGTGAAACGGGGCAGCACAACGCATGCCGTTGCGCCTATATGGCCGTTGCAATCTAGTTTATCCCAAATATGATGAGTGTAATTAGCTTCGTTCGCCGCGCAATTCAGGCCGTGCTGGTTACCGTATGCATTCACTTCGGGTGAACGGTAGCCAGATCGAATTGAGACCCTGCCGAACGCAGTATTCAGAGGCTCCAATAAGTTTTCGCAAAGTTGGCGGCCTGCGGCGATGGCCATATCTGGGTCTTCGGGCACATTGGTGAGGCCATAAAAGTTGGCGATCTCGCTATAAAGGAATTCCCGCATGAAAAATGACTCGGACAAGGCAACGCGCCCGAGATTTTCTAGAGCCGCGTATGTCTTAATTGGTTTCACTCAGTGCGAACCCATCGAATTTTAATGTTGATCCGTAGACGCTTGTCGTAATAATAAATCCCGCAACTCGAGCTGCGCGACGGCATTCGAAATGGCTTGGGAATTTTCATTATCCATATCCATCGCCAGATCATGAAATACTTGCACAATTTCATGTTCGTGTAATCCCTTTTGAGCCAAATTCAGAATGGTTTTGGCGACAGGATTGATCTGGGAAATTTCTGCCATTCCATTTTTACGGAAATAAAAAACGAAGGTTGCAGCCCCCTGGGTGTCCGTGCCGGGCAGGAATATGTTGGCATGTTTGAAGTCGGCGATGACTGCAGATTGGTTGGTATACAAAAGGTCTGTCTCTTGGTGCGCGTCTGATTTCACGACGATTTTAGGTCGTGCCACTTTGTGTGAGCGAAGGGCATCTTTTAGACCTTCCCAACGGATGAATTCAGCCATTTCCGACGTGAACTGCTGGTGCTCGCCGAGAAAATGCTCCAAGAATTTCAGAAACTCCTCAATCGTACCTTGATATGGGTTGGAGGCCCGCTGGAAGTGTTTCTTGTGATGTGTGCGAACCCAGCCGGACCAAGCGACCAATAAATCGAAAGGTCCAATATCATTGTCGTTGATATGGGACACCAAATTTCTGAGGGTGCTTATAAGTGGCAGGAACTCTTCGGCGGCCCGGATTACGTCGACACTCAAGCCGCCGTAGGATTTAAGGCGCGAATATCGCGAAAATATGTCGAAATTATTTTTCATCATCCGGCCATTTTCTGTATGCACAGGTTCGGGCAAGGGGAAGTCGAGAAAATTTTGGTCGAATTCAAGATTTGGATAAATCCGTTCGTAATGAGAACTTCCGCGATACGCGCCAAAGCCAAACAGATGAACCGTTGTGCGTGGGCGTTTGAGGATCTCTAGGGCCATGTTCAGGGTGCCCTTGAGAGATACATCTGATTCGTATGGCAGGCCCGCGATGAAACCTGCGGTGACGTCAATGCCGGCATTAATGGTTCTTGTGACGATGTTTAGGGCGTGTTGAAGGTTTAGATTCTTGTCGATGCGGGCCTGAAGCTCGTCCGTTCCGGTTTCAATGCCAAAATATATGTTGCGGCAGCCCGCGCGCTTCAGCCATTGAATTTGCTCGTCGTCTATGGTGTCCGTGCGCGAGCTGCATGTCCATGTGATATTCAGGCCTCTAGCCACTAATTTTCTGCAGAAATCCAGCACCCAAATGCGGTTGGTCGTGAACAAGTCATGGGTGAAATTGAAGTCCGTACGCCCCGTGGCGGATATGAGCACTTCCAACTCCTGGATGACCCTTTCGGCGCTTTTGATGCGGTGCTTTCTTTTCCAGTAAGGCGCGGTGATGCAAAAGTTACATTGGAACGGGCAACCGCGTCCGATTTCAACCCAAATCGAATCGTCCTTGCCCAATTCGACAAGCGCTATATCCGGGAAGGGGAGCGTGTCTAAATTTTTTATCAAGGGCAATTCGGGGTTTACAATGACAGCATTGCCAGTGCGGTATGTTAGATTGCCCACGGCATCCAAGCTGGCACCAGTTTTGAGACAGTCCACGAAATCGGGAAACGCCAATTCGGCTTCTCCACGCATAACAAAATCAATTTCCGGGAAACGTACGAGGGTTTCACGATGCATCATGGAGGCATGCACACAGCCTAGCATGGTCAACACATTCTGATTTTGCGATTTTACGGCCTGACAAATCCGCACCACGTGGTGATAGGAATCGCATTCCGTCATGAACGCGACCAAGTCAGGCTGTTCATCGAGAAGCCATGCAGCGGCATCATCGTAAAACGAAGCTGTCATGGGAAGGCGGTTAGAGTTGATGTACTTGTTAATGTCTTTAATTAACGTTACGGCCCGCGACCCAACCGCCCCCGCTAGGGACAACAGTCCCATGGGCACAAACGTTTGCGCTAGATTCCCGGCTTCGGTGCTGGAGCGTTTAAGTTGTTGGAGAAACGCGCTGTGGTTCAGGTGAGGGCTTGTAACGAGGGAAATTTTCATTGTAACCATCCTTGCTTTGCTGCACGCACGCGACTTGAGCTAAGGCTTCATGGCGTATTGCTTCAACGATGTCAGCCAAGTGTTTGGATTGTAAATTGGGGTTCAAAAATACCGCGCGCAGCCATACTCGCCCCTTGATTCGCGTTGACGATACCAATGGGCTTCCACTTTTGAAAAGTGCTTTCTGGATGCCCCCGTTCAGTGCGTTCAACTCCTCCTCATTGAGTGTCGGGTCGCAAAACCTAAAGCATATAATGTTGGCATCCGGTTCACATAACAGCTGCAAATCGGCAGTGGCGTGTATGCATGCACCACACTCTTGTGCCAACCACAAACAGTGGGCCGTTAATTCTCGGTAACCGTCTATTCCGAAATGCTTGATCGCCATCCACAGTTTCAAGGCCTCGAAACGCCGTGAGCCCTCGAAGTGCCACTTTCCAGCATCGAGTTCGTCTTCGTTTTGCTTAATTGCATATTCGCTATGGAACTCCAGGTGGCGGCGTGCGGAATGCTCCTTCAAAAGTAATGCGCCTACGGCATAGGACACATAGAGGCCCTTATGGGGATCCCATGATATGGAATCGGCTTGCGCCCATAGGGCGGTTTTCTCTGGCAAGGCATTACATAGGCGTAACGCGCCGCCGTGTGCCGCGTCCACATGACACCAAGCATTGCAGTAATGGGCTGCCTGTAAAAACTCACCCGTTGGCTCCACCGCGCCGCTATTAGTTGTTCCTGCAGTACAGATGAATAAAAACGGTATGCGTCCCGCCGCCAACGCTTGGTCTGTCGCATGCAAAATTTCTCCGGGTTGCAATTTCCCCAGGTGGTCCGTTGCAACGCGGACCACGGCCTCTCTGCCCAGGCCAAGGATAGCAGCGGCCTTGTCTACTGAAAAATGAGCTTGGTCGCTGGCAATCAAGCAGTAGCGATCACTGGTCGCAGAGGGGGAGCGCTCTTTGGCTTGGCATAACGCCAGATATGCCGCGAGCAGATTACTTGTCGTTCCGCCAGAGGTCAGCAAACCAAATGCGTTTGGGCTGTAACCGATTATTTGGTTTAGCCAGCGAATGGTTTCGGTTTCAATATCTGCAGCGACTGGGGCTTCTTCCCAGATGAAAGCACACTGGTTCATCGCTCCAATCAGAGTGTCGGCCACGACCGACACCATGGGTGGCGGAGGAACCATGTGAGCCACTGACTGTACATGGCGGCCATTTACGGCATGGGCGATGACTTTTTCTTGAACTTCGGTGATGACGTCTTCCAACGACATGCGACCGTGGCCGTTCAGAGAAAAATCACTTCGGCTGGCTGGCGGTGAAGAATTACGCTTCGGGTCCAGTATTCGGGTCACAACTTTCGCCACTTGACGATAGAGCCGTATGGCGGTAACCGGGGCCTGAAATGAGGAAAATGGCGATTCAGCAGACATGGGCAGTTCCCGCGCGCAGGCGCTCTGTTCTCAGGCGGAGATCTTCCCTTGAAAACTCGGTGGCACCACAACCAATTAATTTCCCATTCAAAACCAGCGACATGACCGGACAGCGGTTGGCGCAGAAATAGTCATTCTGGTTATATGAGCAGCCGTGACAATCTTCCTTGATGAAATGGTCCCAGGTTATGGATCTCATTTCCTTGAATGATTGTTTCCACAAAGTTGAAAATTTTGTGTTACGGATATTTCCCGCGCCAAAGGTTTGGGTCGCTGCGCTGGATACGCAGGGATACACCTCACCATCCGCCGCGATATAGGCAATGGAGCGTGAGCAGTGTTCGCGCCTGGTCATATACATCAAATTGAGTGCGTACTCGAAAAACTTGCTGACGCACGGGCCTATGTCTTTGTTTTTTTTGCTTTCAAATACTTTTTGCATCCAAAAGACCGCAGCCGAAGCAGCGGCGTCGGATTTGTCCAGGTTATGGACTTCGGTGTTTAATATGCCCCGTCCGATGGGATTGAAGGCAACAGTGCGGAATACGATGTCTCGTTCAATGCACCAATCAAGCAATTCTGGAAGTTCGTGAATATTGGCTTTTGAAATCAAGGTAGAAACAGAATGAGGAATGCCCATTTCCTTCATCAGACTAAGTTTTTCCTCCATCAGTTCAAACGTTGATTGCCCTCCACGAATAGTATTATGTGCCTTGATCCCATCAACGCTCAACGTCAAACGGCAGTTTTCCTTGGGGAAGCGCGCTAGCACTTCGCGCGTGATATAGGAGCCGTTCGTGACAACAGCCAATATAAAATCTAGGCTTGCCGCGTACTCGAGAATATCTGGGAAATCCTTGCGTAGGTAGGGTTCGCCGCCCGCGAAAACCACGGAATGCGTGCCCAGCGCCTTCAGGTCGTCTAAGGCTGTCGTGATTTCATCAAAGGACATTTCGTTCTTGCGTGGGCGCCCCGCGTCGATATAGCAGTGCGAGCACTGTAAGTTACATTTGCGGGTAGCTTCCAGCCAAACAATCAAAGGGCTTTTAAGGTGAAAGTTTGGGCCTACGGGAATTTGCTTTAACAACATCGGTTTGAGATCGTCGAGTTCGGTGGTCGTATCCAATAACGGTGCAACGTCATCTGAGTACAGGTGAATCGTGCCGTCCGGAAAGACAACCAAATAGCCAAAGTCCTCTTTGCTATAGCGGAGCTTCAACATAATCCCTCACCCGTTGTCGACAATTCTATGCTGGCTAGAGCACAAAGCTGTTGCGTGCGTAGTTTAGCCAAATTTTATTTTGCAGTTCCCACTTGCATGGACGCTGGGGCGATTTTGTCATCAACGACGTCGACCAGAATTTCTACGGTGCCGATGCTGCCCGTTTCTTTCCAAAAATGTTGGATGGCTTTTTTTTGTTCGTCTGTGAGAGCCAGTGACAGACTCTGGACTCGTTTTTCTCTGATTTTTTGCATCTGCTTTCTCCTTGTTTTCTGCTTTTGCTCTAGCCAGCAGGGACGGTGTGAGCTTCAAAATACGTGAATTTTGCAACCCATTTGAAAAGTGGCGCACAGCTAAGGGGGCGTATCGCTTGTAAAGTGATAAATGAAGAATTTCACGCATTGCTAGTATAATATCTACTTATAAGACTATAATCAATATTAATATTAACGTTATAAGTGTTTTTCCCTGGGGACTGAATTCCCACGTCAAGTGCAACACCTGAGGTTTTCAAGGGATGCCTCAGTGGGGGTTTTGTAGCTGAGGCATTTTCTGGACGTTGAGTTGACGGCCCACGCAATCTCATTGATGTCACGGGCCGTGTAGTTGGTGATGTCGGTTTTTCTCGGCATATCGCGCTGTAGTAGGCCATCACGTTTTCGATAGCGCTACGTTGCCAGGGCGAGTGCGGGTCGCAGAAGTAGGTGGTCACACCCAAAGCGCTCCGAAACCTCCGAAACCGGATACCCCCGTTCGGTGATCTGGCTCACCGCGTCGCGTTTAAACTCGTCACTGAAATTAACTTTGCTCATATTGGCCTCCTTGCCTAAATTTTAGGGAAGAAGGTGTCGGTGAATCTAGGGGCTATTCACATCCCATCGCAACTTCGGAGCATACCGGTGTTGCACTTGAAATGGGAAACTAGCGGGTATACGTGTTGGTTTTTTTAGAAGAAACACTGCTTTGAGGAATAATGGCATTTCTGGCCGTATTGGTGTTTTTCTTAATGTGCTTATAATGAAATGTAGCCGTTTGTTAATATAGATAATTTTGCGGAGCGAGTGAGGCTTGGCTCCTTGCTGGGTTTACAAAATGACAACCTCTCTCACAGTGTTAAAACTTCCATTTATTCCACCGTATGATTGGGGAGCTTTGTGTGAATTTCTTGCGGCACGTGCCATTCCTGGCGTGGAATCTGTATCCGGTGGTGTGTACCGCCGGACGGTGCGGTTGAATACGATGCAAGGCGTTATCGAAGTTCGCTTGGTCCCGCATCAAGATCATTTGGAATTGCGTGTTCCGCCGTCTGACCCGGAGGATATCGTTGAAGCGGCCATGCGCGTGCGACGCATGTTTGATTGCGATGCGAAGCCGCAAATTATAGCGAGACATTTGAGCAGGGATCCAAGTCTCAAGCTGTTGGTGAAGCGCTATCCTGGCCTACGGGTTCCTGGGGCGTGGGATGGCTTCGAGCTCACCGTGCGGGCCATTATTGGGCAACAAATTTCCGTCAAAAGCGCGACTGCGATCTCTGGGCGTATTGCGGGCGACTTTGGGGTGCGGCTTCGCTCTTCTGTCAACGAAGACACCTATTTACTGTTTCCTTCCCCTGAAGCTATCTCGGTAGAAGACCCCTCACAGTTCGGGATGCCCAAAGCAAGATGCCAGGCGCTTCATAATTTAGCCAACGCCGTGGCGAGTGGGGGGGTTATATTCGATCCTTTTGCAAACACTGGTCAGTTTAAGAAACAATTGTTATGCTTGGTGGGTGTAGGGGAATGGACAGCTGAGTACGTGCTGATGCGCTTTAATAAAGATCCGGACGCGTTTCCGCATTCGGATTTGGGATTGTTGCGCGGGGCTGGTATATCCTACCAGTCGGTGGATGCTAAAATGCTGTACAGTCTTGCGGAAAATTGGCGACCATGGCGGGCTTACGCGGCCATGTATCTATGGAAGAGTTATGCCAACAATTTGGCAAATGGCGCGTTACGCGCGCCGTAACTCGGGAATTGGATGTACAAACGTTGACGATGTTTTATTGCACCATGCCATCGCCCTTTGCCCCCGTGTTGATCGCTGGAGATGAGGCGGGACTGCATATGATTAAATTTATGAACAAGCCGGGCGATGGCATTATCTCGGAGGAGTGGGTCAAAAACGTCACGTGGTTTAATGCCGCGAAATCGCAATTAAAGGCTTATTTTTCAGGGACGTTGAATACATTTGAATTGAGAAAAGCATGCTTGGGGACACCTTTCCAACAGCAGGTTTGGCGCGCTGTTCAGGAGGTACCCTATGGCTGTACGGCTACATACGGGGATATCGCGAAAAAGATCGGAAGGCCTCACGCGTTTCGCGCTGTTGGCGCTGCCAACGGTAAAAACCCTATTTCAATTGTTATTCCCTGTCATCGAATTATTGCCAGCACAGGGAACTTAACTGGATATGCGGGAGGAATTGAAATTAAGGCTGCATTGCAAGCTCTGGAAAAAAATATTGCTTTGAGTGATCTACCTCCAAGAAGCAGCCCAATACAGTAAATGCGAGTCAGGCCGTTTTTGGCTATAAGCGAATGTTTTGGCCTATGTTGAAAGACGTTCGGTTTATGGCGCTAAGCAGACTTTAATCAGCCAAAAACGCCGAATTTTGAACTGGAAATGGAAACTGGCTTAAGTGCCTGATTTAACAGGGTAACGGTTGCACCCCAGTCGCACACTTAACTGTGATATTCGCAATTAATCTTGTGGGTTCGCAAATTAAGATAGAAATGACATTTGAGCTCATATCAGCGGTGACGCCATAGAACCTTTTTGCAGCAATATCGGCGCGTTGTTGCCGATGGCGTTGTGTGGATAACTTCGTTGTAGTCTCTACGCTACCCCCCATCTTTGAACGGGCGTCGTCAAGGCTCATGAACCAGTGGGCATTCAGACACTCGGCCCGAACTTGCCGCTGTAGGACTCGATGAAGGCATTGTCTGTCGGCTTGCCCGGTCGGGAGAAGTCGAGCACCACGTCTTTCTGATAAGCCCAGAGATCCAGGTCCCTGGAGATGAACTCCGATCCTTGATCAACGCGGATCAACTTGGGATAGCCAACCTTTTCGCAGACTTCTTCGAGCGTACGAACGACATCTTCTCCCCGGTAACTGAAGCGAGGATCGATCACCGGCGAGAACCACGAATAGGTGTCGATAACCGTCAGGATGCGAAGTTTGCATCCCGTCGCTAATTGATCATGTACAAAGTTCATCGCCCATGTTTCATTCGCGCGACCCACTTCAATGCGATCATCCCGCAGCTTTCCCTTTACGCGATACTTAGGTGTTTTATTCCGCAATTGCAGGTCTAATTCTTTGTAAAGACGATATATGCGCTTCGCATTCACTTCCCATCCCTCTTGACGCAATAAGACATGGACACGGCGATAACCGTAACGCACACGAGTTTCGGTTATCTCTTTGATCAGCCGTTTCAGATCGCCCTGATCATCGCGACGGGGCTTGTAATGATAACTGGAGCGTTCGGCGTTCAGGGCGCCACGGGCGCGACGAGTGCTGATTTTGAGCAGCTACTCTTTGTTGGACCACCCGGCTGGAGATTTCCCGGGTGTGTTGATCTCATTCAGCGCTGAAACCATAGAGCCCTCCAATCAGTCAGAAACATCTTGTTTCGGATCGGTCTGCTTGATGATGGGGAATTTCTCCCAACCCAGGATCACTTGTACAAATGAGCGAGGTGGGGCGAGCGTGCCGTCCGGCAGACCGCCCTTGATCACCCTGAGAATTGGTTTGCGATTGGGATCGTCATCCATTTTCAGGCTTCTCCTCTAGCTCTTAAGCTTTGGCAAGAATGCTTGGCCCCCCCCCTGTGTATTGAGTTACAGCAATTTTGGGGTGCGCCACAGGCATTTCATCACGGGTTACACCGTTTTTCAGGTGGGTTACAGGCATTTTGTGGCGAGTTACATCTGATTTTTATCGGAGAGCCATAAAGTTACAGTCGCGCGTTTTTGGGGCCGAATCAGTATCCATAAATATCAAATAGATAGTGACGTTTATCAGAAACTTAACACACTGCAGGAATAGCAAAATGTGTCACGCACCTTCATTTCAACACCCCCTTGAAGGTCGCGGTGATCTTGCCGACGGGGACGTCGCGGTCCTTTTCGAGGCTGCGGTAACCGCCTTTGAAGACGTCCATCTGCAGCGGATATTGCGCCAGATGGGTAATGCTGATTTGTTTAAAATATGCCAAATAGGCGAAAGGCTTTCCCTCCACCTGTTCGACCATCGCCACGCCGACGTGGGAGCGGTATTCCGGGTCCTTCCCGAAAGCGTTGGCGATGAAACCATCCACGCCGTACATGCCCAGATCGTGGGCAAACGGCTTGAATATCAGCGTGGGGCTGCGTTTGATTTCTTCGATGTAGCCCTGCCACACGCAGGCGCGGTCTTCGCGTTTGCGTGTGTCGCAGATGAAGGTTTCTTCCGGGATGGCGGTCCACTCGTCGAACGTCCCGGAGATGGTGAAGGCGAACACTTCCGGCGGGTTGTTCTGATCGATCTCCGCGGACAATTTCACGGCGCCCGGTTTGCCCGGCACGGTGACCGTTTCGCAGCCGATGCCGAACCAATCGCAGGCCCATCCGGCGTTCGCCGGGTTGGCGTAAGTTAAGCTTGTGCAGATGCCAAAGAGCCAAAAACCGCGTTGAACGAATTTCATCTGCAACATCCCCATTTTTCAATCGCCCATGTGCAAGAAATAAGTGTAAAGGCAATATCTGATTTTAAGATAATCTGAAAAATAGATTATGTGAAGCACCCTTTATGGAGGGTGCTTTGGAAAAAACTTTAGGCTCAAAAGAACATCGGGCGTTGATCGATTTTCTGGTTCAGCAGAGGGAGCGGCTGGGTATGACGCAAAGCGGGCTCGCCGATGCGATAGGTGAATACCAATCCTTTGTCGCGCGCCTTGAAAGTGGCCAGCGCCGCCTTGATGTCATCGAATTATTGCGTTTGGCGGAAGTTCTTAAATTCGATGCCAAGGCCTTATTGGGTGATTTACAAAAATTGGGGAATTAACGTTTCCACCTTTTTCCCCATCATTCGATTTTCTGAAATGTGATACGGAAATCCATGTCGCTTCTTGATATGCTGATGGGCGTATCAATGGAGAATTGCTTTGGCCGTACCATTTGACGAAGAAGACTGGGAGCTTGGGAAGCTTGGCCGTTTCAGCGACGCGGACGAACGGCTCGTGCGCCGGGTCATGGGGCCTTGGCTTCTGAAACCACGGCGAAGCCGGTTATCTCAAAATCCTCAAGGCTCATCAACGCGACCGAAACTGACGGAGCGCCAAGCCCAGGTTCTAATGAGCAGGGGCAATACGGTTGCGCTTGGAATTAATTACACGCCTCGCAGGCAGGCGATCGTCAAAGCTGGTTTTTGTCCCAAAAGCCGGCGTGGTGCGATAAACCAAATTCTTTATGTTACCCGGTGTCGCCCACAGGACCTGAAGGACCCACAATACAAAGCCATGCCGATTTGGGATGGCTTCGGGCAACCTGTTCCGCACGAGGATATCCTATCCATCGCCGAGAAATGGGACTTGCCTTGCGACGATGACAACCTCTCGAAAAAAGCCCGCACGCACCTGGAACGGGGCGAGATGGACGCCTTTCACGCCTTGAGCGGGCGGGAGAGGTTATGGAATATTCTGACCTGGCACTTCATCTTATCCATTGAGGAAAATGATGATGAGCTGTTTCAACAGTTTCGTGTCGCAGTGCGCAAGACTGTTGATGCCGCTTTCACCGCCGAAGGTCGTCCGTCAATTTGGGCGATTCATGGCGACGATACGGAGCATTTGCACGCCCACATCATTGTGAAAGCCAAATCTGACTTTGGCGGGCGGATCCACAGCAATATCCGTGGAGATTATCTGCATTATCTGAGAGAGACCTTTGCCGGTAATCTGCGGAGTGTGGGATTGAACTATGAGGCAACGCGCCGGGTCGATCGGAAGTCATTGCGTGATGAGATCATGGCTGGCCAAGCTTTTCTCCATGACGAACAAAAGCCTTGGCGGGAGGACGATGGCGTAGGTGATATCTATGCCAAGCTTCCCATTTGGCCGCAAATCTATGGGCCAGTTGCTATGGAGAGCTTGGAACGTATTGAGGCCATGCGACGGGCTGTAAAAATTGCAACCCAGCAATTGAGTGGTCTGGAAAAGGTCTCACGCGCGGCAGAGCTGCTGAAAGAATATCTCGAGCAAGTGCCGACGCAGTCTTCCTGGTGGGGGCGGTTTTTGCCGCGCCAGAAGAAGAAAAATGTGAGCGATAATTTAACAAAATCCGAGTGGGATCTCCTTCAGCATCTTGAGCGCATGTACCATGATCCCCGGCAAGCTTTGGAAAACTTTAGGCTTCTGGCGAGCGATGGGGCATTTCGTGATGAGGAAGGCAAGAAGGTATATCCAAATCGCGGGTTGGCAGTTTGGACTCTTCATCATCGACCAGAATTGCTCGGTTTGACGAAAGCTGGTGCTTATCAAATAAATGAGATTGGGCAACTGAAACTTCTTCTCAAACAAGTGCGGCTTTGGTCTCTTGAACGATTGCCGATGTTGGAACAGAACGACAATACATTTGCCGAAGCCATTTGGCGAAGCAAGGCGGAGAAGGATCGCACGGGTGCCCTTGGTGAACTCAACATACTGCACAGCCGCATTCAAAAGGTTTGGCCGGGCGCTCGTCTGGATCGTTCAATTGCCGAAGCCTTACGGCAGGCAGAACGGATTCAAATAGACAACCGTATGCCCCCTTCTGAAGTTTCAGATCGAGAAGAAAATTCACCAGCCAACGCGGTAATGCGAAAGCCTGTATCCAGCGCGTCTGATGGCGGTGGGGGAGGCATTAAGCCTCTCGAACGGCCCCACCAGCCATCGACGCAAAACACGCGCAAGATTACACGGCCTAAAAATCCAAGAGGCATAGAGCGTTAATGCCCTAGGCCACCTTTGATAAGGCCAGCACGTGCTTGAGGGCTGCGCGTAGCTCTTCTTCGAGTTCCGGGGCGTTTGGTACGTTGTCGTTAGTCGCGAACTTTGCCTGAACATCTGCCAAGATTGATACGGCGCGTTTAAGGTGGGTAATTTCCTCCAATGAACGCACGCTTGCATTTTGGTCGCCTGGTGTCGTTACGGTATTGACACTCTTGCGGATAAAGTCGCTTCTTGATCGGTGCCCGTGTTCGCGCCAAGCTTTATTCCAGGCAGATAATTCATCCGTAGAAATGCGGACGGCGACAAAAAACACCTTACGATATTTATTGCTCATGGCTTGTCTCCAGACTGAGTTTAACGATTATTTTCAAGAGGAAGATTTCGGGAGCGTGCGGAGGCGTGTTCGAGCCCTCTCCTTGAACACGCCCTTGTACTGGGGGGCTTTGTCGCCGATCAGAAGCAATGGTGGCTGACTGCTTACCCCATGCCTTTCTATGGTCAGTTTTTGTGGGGAAAGAGATGATCATGGCCATCACTTGGTTCTCCCTACATTATCGTTGGCTGCATTATATGAAATTTGAACTAAGTCAGTTGAGTACCGTATGAGATCCCTTGCCAGGGTCAGCTTTTTGCTCCTGAAGTTAATTCGGCCGATCTCTTCGACTCTGTTCAATTTAATCGTCGTGAAATACACTCTTCTAATAACTATTTTCGTCATGAGTCATCTCCAATATAGAGAGGTAAAATACATGCTCACGTATTCCAACTCTCCGCCCTTTCGGGACTAGTTTTGGAGGTTTTTATCGGTTTAAAAGTTGGAAGAAATGGCTGAACTAAGCCATTTTCCAAGAACCTCTTAATCAGCGGGTCGCAGGTTCGAGTCCTGCTGCGCCCACCAATTAAATCAAGGCCTTAGCCGAAATCGGTTGAGGCCTTGATCCGTTTGGCGGTTGATTGCTGCGGGTGAGCTATATTTCAAAATCCACCAGCACATCCACCCCGGTTTTGGGGGTGATGGCGGCGGCGGGGAGGGGTTTGCCCTCGCGCCATGCGCTCAAGGCGGCGGTTTTGGATGAACCACAGACCAAAAAAACCACCTGCCGCGCCCGGGACAGGCGGTGCGCACTGACGGATACCCGATCGGATGGAGGCTTGGGAGCATTATGAACGGCTAAGGCGTCGGGGGCGTCGTCGTCTTGCCCCCAGACTTGCCCCGGAAACAGGCTGGCCGTATGGCCGTCTTCACCGAGGCCGAGCAGGACTAGGTCGAATTCTCCCGCCGGCGCCAGGGTGTAGGCATAGGCGCGCGCCGCCGCTTCGGCTCCCCTCTCGGCCGGAATGGGATGCACCTGGGCCGCAGGGATGGGCACGTGATGAAGCCAGGCTTCTTCGGCCATGCGGTTGTTGCGCTCTTCGTGGTCAACGGGCAGGCAGCGTTCATCACCGTAATAAACATGCCAGCGCGACCAAT
This sequence comes from Rhodospirillales bacterium, assembly GCA_024653965.1. Classification (GTDB taxonomy): domain Bacteria; phylum Pseudomonadota; class Alphaproteobacteria; order Rhodospirillales; family Magnetovibrionaceae; genus JANLGW01. Next base: position 2,935 of record JANLGW010000088.1, on the reverse strand, counting down.
CCGTATCAAAAGACCTGAGGGCGGCATAAACCCGTTTCGGCGTGCGCCCCCCGGCAAGCACGATATGAAACGCCCCCCGTTGGGCCAGGGCCGCTTGGGCCGCGTCCTTGATCAGGTCCACGGCGGTCCGTTCTAGGCGTTCGCTATCGGTATAGCGCCGCCAACGAATATTTTGGTGGGGTTGAGCCATGACGAAATTCGGCGCATCATCCTAAACACTTAAGGGGTTAAGGCTGTAGTATACACCGCTTAAGAGAGGGGGCCAGCGTCACGTTCAAAGATGGAGACACGCATGCGGTTAGCTATGGTCGGGTTGGGCAAGATGGGCGGCAACATGGTGCGACGGTTGCGCCGCGCCGGGATTGAAGTGGTTGGCTACGATCGAGACGCCAAGGTGGTTGAAGGGCTCGCCGCCGAATGCGGCATGATCGCCGCTGCCTCCGTCAATGACGCGGTGGGTAAACTTTCCGGCCCCCGGATTATTTGGCTGATGCTGCCGAGTGGCGCGCCGACAGAAGGACAAGTTAAAGACTTGGCCCCCTTGTTGTCCAAGGGCGATGTGGTGGTGGACGGGGGCAACTCCAATTATAAGGACAGCCAGCGCCGTGGCGCATGGCTGGCGGATCAAGGGATCGGCTTTATGGATGCCGGAACCTCCGGCGGGGTGTGGGGACTGGACAACGGCTATTGCCTCATGGTGGGCGCCGCGCCCGAGGTGGCCAAGACGATGGAACCCATTATCAAGGCTCTGGCCCCGGCACCTGACACGGGCTGGGCGCACGTCGGCCCGGTGGGCTCCGGCCATTTCACCAAGATGATCCACAACGGCATCGAATACGGCATGATGCAGGCTTTGGCCGAAGGGCTGGACCTGCTTAAAGGCAAGGAAGAGTTCAATCTCGATCTGGCCGAAATCACCGAACTTTGGCGACACGGTTCGGTGGTGCGCAGTTGGCTGCTTGACCTGACCGCTGATGCCTTGCAGGGCGATCAAGATTTGCAGAACGTCGCCCCCTATGTCGCCGATTCCGGCGAGGGCCGCTGGACGGTCATGGAATCCGTGGAACAGGGCGTCGCCGCGCCGGTGTTGACCTTGGCCCTGCAAATGCGCTTCGCCAGCCAGGATGAGGAAGGTTACGGTTATCGGCTGTTGTCTCTTATGCGCAATGCGTTCGGCGGCCACGCCGTCAAATCGAAGTGAGGTCTAAATCATGAGAATTATTCCTCCCTGTACCGTGGTGATTTTTGGCGCCAGTGGCAATCTGTCGCGGCGTAAACTGATTCCTGCCCTGTTCCGCTTAGAGCAAGCTAACCACTTGCCGGAAAAAATGGTCATTCTCGCCGCAGGATTGGAAGAACGCACCCGCGAGCAATGGATCGATGAAGTCGAGGGCATGATCAAGGCCAAATACCCCCAAGGTTACGATAAGGAAACCTTTGAACGCTTTCGCGCCCGCCAACACTACCACGCCACGCCGCTGGGCGACGCCAACTCCTATGATCGCTTGAAAACGATTTTGGATGACAATCCCGATTTTCCGCCCAATGCCGTCTTTTACATGGCGGTGCGGCCTTCCGAATTTCCGGGGATCATCGATGCCTTGGGCAATGTCGGCTTGCTTAAGCAAAATTCGGGCACGCGCCGCGTGGTTATCGAAAAGCCCTTCGGTTATGACCTGTTGAGCGCCCAAAGCCTGCAGGCGGGCCTTTATAAACATCTCAATGAGCCGCAGATTTTCCGTATCGACCATTACGTCGGCAAAGGCACGGTGCAAAACGTCATGGTCTTCCGCTTCGCCAATATGTTGTTGGAACCGTTGTGGAACCGCCATTATATCGACCATGTGCAAATCACCCATTCAGAGAGCTTAGGCATCGAGGGGCGGGCGGATTATTACGAAGGCTCCGGAGCCTTGCGCGACATGATCCAGAGCCACCTGATGCAGCTTCTGGCTCTGGTCGCCATGGAGCCGCCGGTGTCCATGGCCGCCGAGCATCTGCGCGACGAAAAGGTCAAGGTGCTCAAAACCATTCGCCCCATCACCCAGAGCGCCGTTCATGCCCACGCCTTTCGCGGCCAGTACACCAGCGGCACCGTGGATGGCAAGCCGGTCCCCGGTTATCTGGAAGAAGCGGGGGTCGCCGCCGACAGCACCACGGAAACGTTCGCGGCCATGAAGCTCTTTATCGACAATTGGCGCTGGTCCGGCGTGCCATTTTATCTGCGCACCGGCAAACGCATGGCCGAAAATGCTTCGGCCATCATGATTCGTTTCAAAAACCCGCCGCAAGATTTGTTGCGCGCCGCGCGCCATGAACCGCCCAGGCCCAATTGGATCATGCTGGGCATTCAGCCCAACGATTGTTTGAAGATGGAAATTCAGGTGAAAGTTCCCGGCCTGGAGCTGCAAACTCGCACGATCAGTCTGGACGCTTCCTATCGAAAGGGCGGAGAAGATGACTACGACGCCTATGAAGGGCTGCTTTTGGATGCCATGGAAGGCGACCATTCCTTGTTCCTGCGTTATGACGAAGTGGAATGGGCGTGGCGGGTGGTCGACCCGATCTTGAAGGTGTGGGCCATGGAGCGGGAGTTTATCAACACCTATAGCGCAGGCTCTTGGGGGCCGCGGGGTACCTATCGCCTGTTCGACCGCGACGACCAGTTTTGGCGGCACTCCCTGGATGTCGAAGGCGGAAACCTGCAGGCCTATTAAAACTCGAAGGAAGACCGGGCGGACAAAAGATTGCGAAATGGGATCATGGTTCAAGCAACGCTAACATCGGCACAGGCCCTTGGGGTCGGGGGCGGGGTCGGCGGCGGAAGATCGCTTCACTTCTGGACCGTCTTTGCGGGCGCGTTTTCTGCGGATGAATGCCGTCAGCTTACCGATTTGTTTGCCACGCTCGACGCCAAGGACGGCGGTCTGGTGGC
>JANLGW010000012.1 GCA_024653965.1 Rhodospirillales bacterium | reverse complement strand
GTTTGACGACCATCACCCCTATCAAGACGCCGAAATCGATGCGATCTTGCGCGATGCCGCCGGGGCCGTCGTCGTCACCACCACCAAGGATCATGTGCGCTTGAGCGCCCGTCACCGCGCCTTGGTGCGCGCGGTGGCCGTGACGCTCGCCTGGAAGAACAGCCAAGACATCGAAGCTCTGCTGGATCAGGCATTGGGTGAACATCCAAATGGCTGAGCCAATCGAACCCGTCAGCTACCGCGACGTAACCCTCACCGATTATTTAGGCGCGGGTCTTGCTCATGTGGGCTTCGCCCTGTTGCGGCTGTTGCCGTTTGCGGCGGCATCGAACGCGGGCGGATTTTTGGCCCGCACCATCGGCCCGCTGCTGGGCAAATCCAACGTCGCGCGCAAAAACTTGAAAGCCGCGTTCCCCGAACTGTCCGACATTAAAATCGAGGCGCTGGTGCGCGAGTGCTGGGACACCTTGGGCCGCGCAGCGTTTGAGTTCCCCCTGATGGATCGTTTGCTGCTTGAGCCGGACCGCGCGCGTGTTGAAATCGAAGGCCGCGAACACTTGGATGCGGCGCTGAACTCCGGCAAACCGCTGCTGTTTTTCGGCGCACACCTGGGCAGTTGGGAACTGATGCCCGTCAGCGCGGCGCTGCTCGGTTTCACCTGCCACATCTTCTACCGCGCGCCCAACAATCCGTTGTTGTTGAAATTGTTCACCAGCCGCAAGGCCCAAGGCGAGCTGATCCCCAAGGGTGCGCGCGGCGCGAAACGCGCCTTTGCGCTGCTGAAAAAAGGTGAAAACTTAGGCATTTTGGTCGATCAAAAACTCAATGACGGCATTGCCGTGCCGTTTTTCGGTCGCGATGCCATGACCAGCACGGTGCTGGCGGAGTTTGCGCTGCGCTTCGACGCCCCGATGATCCCCATCCGCTGCACGCGCCTTCCCGGCGTGCGCTTCAAGCTGAGCTACGGCCCACCGCTGGAAATTCATAAAACCGATGATCGCAAAGCCGACGTCAAAACCATCATGACCGCCGTCAACGCCATGATGGAAAGCTGGATCCGCGAAAATCCCGGCCAATGGCTGTGGCTGCACAATCGCTGGCCAGATTAGGCGCTGGCCGAATTAGGTGCTAATCGAGTTAATTCTGCGCGTTTTCGGCAGGCATCGATCCCGCCGCCAGTTTAGGGTCCAGGTGCGTGCCCTTCCACGTCAGGCCCCAATGCAGGTGCGCGCCGGTGACCCGACCGCTGGCGCCCACCGTGCCGAGCGGCGCACCCTGCGCCACCGCCTGACCATCCGCCACCGCAATCGAATTCATATGCGCATAAACCGACGTCAGCCCTAAACCGTGGTCGATCATCACCGTCTTGCCGGTATAGAACATATCGTCGTGCACCAGCACCACTACGCCCGCCGCCGGGGCGACGATGGGCGTGCCCGTAGGTGCTGCAACATCGACGCCGTTATGCGGATTTTTTGGCTCACCGTTCAAGATGCGCTGCGAACCGAACACGCCGGAAATCGGCCCCGTCACCGGCCAAACGAAGCCCGACAAAAAGTGCGTTTTGGGCGTCGACAAGGCCCGCACCGCCGCGATCTTGGCATTGTCATCCTGGATGCGTTTTAAGTCTTCGGGCGCGGGCGTCACCTTGCGTTCGGGCAGGCCGTCGATGTGCTGAATTTTATAAGTCTGCGCAGCGACGCTCAGATCACGCACCTCGCGCCCGCCATCCGGCCCCGTCACCACCAGTTGCGCTTTCACTTTCGCATCACGCCCGAAACCGAACACAAACGCACCGTTAGCGGCAACGTCCACGCCTAAACCATCGAGCGTCACCATCGATCCGGGTGCGGCTTGGCCCACCACCAGCCCGCCCTGCACAAATTGCCCCGACAGATCCACCGCATGAGCGGGAAAGGCGATGCAAAGTGCGACTAAAAACCACAGCGCCCTCACAGCAGGCTCCCCTGTTTATCGTTGTCCTTCTTCACCTTCTTCATTTTCACAGGAGCGCCGCCAACCACCCGCGCCGCGACCCGCCCGTCTTTCAGGGAAAGCGTAATGTCGTCCCCCGCGCTCAACATTTTGGCGCTGGTAATCGCATGACCCTGCGCATCGCTCACCAACGCGAAGCCCCGGTCCAAGACGCGCTGATAGGAAAGGCTATCCAACAATCGCGCCGTTTGTTCCAGGTGGCGACGCCGGACCCCCGTCAAACGCTTGGCCGCACGGTTCAAATGTTCCACCCGCTGCGACAGGCGTTCGCGGGAAAAATGCAGCCGTTGACGCGGCGAGACCAAAGCACCCGCACTTTCCGCCAAGCGGCGATGACGGCGATGCACCCCGCCCTGCAGGCTGGTGCCTAAACGCTCGGCCCAATCGTCCAAACGCTGGCGCTGGTCAGCCACCAAACGGTTCAAATCGGGCAGCGCACGCGCCAGACCCGACAAATG
>JANLGW010000084.1 GCA_024653965.1 Rhodospirillales bacterium | reverse complement strand
GGCCTTGTTTTACAAGGCCTCGGGCTGAACAAGAGGTCCATCCACCGCTCCCACCGACCAATGCATAAGGCCCCCACGAGGGGGGCCTTATGCATTGGTTGCGGGGAGAGGATTTGAACCTCTGACCTTCAGGTTATGAGCCGCAAGCTCAGACAATATCTGACAAGCTCCGTCAATGTGGATTGATCACGGACGAACAAAGTATTCCTAGTCCTTTAAGCGACATTCCATTTGACGAACTCAAGATCGACAGAAGCTTCATTCATGGCGCAGGCCAGGACAAAACCCGGCACGCGATTTTTTTCCTCCAGCCTCGGCATAGCCCGAAACCTTGGCATGAAAGCCGTTGCCAAAGAGATAGAAGACCGCGCGGACTGGGAGGCGCGTTATTCCCAATCCCGGCGGGGGGGGTGGCGCTGCTATGCAGGCTTGCATCTTGCCAGCGCGTCTTGGATCGCAACGGCCAGCGTGTCCTTTCTGTACGGCTTGTTGATCAGGGGAAAAGCGAAAGGCTTGCCGTCATTTTCCCGCGCCTCGGTCGCGCGCTCGGTAAAACCCGAGGTCAGCAGCACCGGCAAACCGGGTAGACGACTTTGCGCCAGTTCCGCAAGATCGATCCCATCCATCCGTCCGGGCATGATGACATCCGTGAACAGCAGTGCTGGTTTAAGGCCCTGCTCCAATAAGGCGATGGCGGCGTCAGCATTTTCCGCCTCTTCGACGCTGTAACCCAGACCCGTCAGCAGTTGCACCGCGATAGCGCGCATGTCGGGATTATCCTCCACCACCAGCACCAGCCCGCTGCCCTTCGTGATGGCATTCGCCGCGATATTCACAGTCTCTTTCGCACGCCCGGCGCCCCCGGCGCGAGGCAAATAAAGGCGCACCGTGGTGCCTACACCCTGTTCAGAATACAGATTCACATGACCCTCCGACTGTTTCATGAAGCCGTAGATCATGGACAATCCCAGCCCGGTGCCCTTGCCGACGGGTTTGGTGGTGAAAAAAGGATCGAAGGCGCGGTTCAGAACCTCAGGCGGCATACCGGCGCCGGTATCGGAAACCGCGACCATCACGTAATCGCCAGCCTTGAGGGCCTCATGCTTGGCAGCGTAATCGTCATCCAGATGGGTGTTGCTGGTTTCGATGGTGAGCATGCCGCCCGATGGCATGGCATCGCGGGCGTTGACACTCAGATTGACGATTGCCGTTTCGAGCTGCACCGGGTCAATGCGCACCGGCCATACGTCGGGTGCGCAATGCAGGGAAATTTCCACCCGTTCGCCCAGCGAGCGTTTGAGCAATTCGACCATCGTCGTCATAGAGGCGTTAACGTCCACCTCTTCGGGCTGCAAGGCCTGACGACGCGAGAACGCCAGCAGGCGCTTGTTGAGCTCGGCACCGCGCAACCCGGCATCGATGGCGCGGTTCAGCATAGCGAGCGTATCGGGATCATGTTTAACCCGTTCGCGCGCCAGATCCATGTTGCCGATCAACACACCCAGCAGATTGTTGAAGTCATGCGCGATACCGCCGGTAAGCTGGCCCACAGCCTCCATCTTCTGGGCGTGAAGGAACTGCCGTTCCAACTGGTTGCGCTCGGTTTCATCCTGAATGGTCAGCAAGATGGCGCGCAAGGTGCCGTCCTCGTTATTCACCGGGCCGCCGGAAATGCGCAGATCGATCTTGGTCCCGTCCGCGCGGTGGCCTTGCAACATCTCGCTATCCACCGTGCCGCCTGAACGGATAACGTCGAGCAGGGTGGAAAACGCCTCAGCCGAGGCACTTTCGATTCCGCCCAAAGGGGCGCCCAAGGACTGCTCAGCGTTTACGCCGAATACTTTGTCCGCCGCCGGGTTCCACGACAGCACCTTGGCGTCTTGATCCAAGGAGACGATGGCGACGGGAGCCGCTTGGGTGAGTACCGCCATATCGCGCGCCCGCTGCTCCAGTTGCGCAAACATATGCACGTTTTCCATCGCCACGGCGGTGGTATCGGCGAGCGCCTGCAGCACCTGCACCTCTTCGTCGCGGGGGCGACGGGGGGTGGCCCAATAGTTACCGATGGCCCCCACCGGGTCACGGGTGCGGATCGGCACCATAGCGAGGCTTTTAACAAAGGTCGGGCGATAGGCATCTGCGGGGATGCGCGGATCGACAAAAATATCTTCGATGACCGCCGCTTGTTTGTTCATCATCGCCCAACCGCTGATGCAGGTCTCCATGGGAAAGCGCAACCCTTTCCATAAGGGGGCGATGGCATTTTCCTCGGCGTAAAAACACTTATTGCCGTCGCGCAATACGAAGGTTGCGCCATCCGCGCCGGTTAAATCCCGGGCCGCGAAACGAACGATTTCCATCACCGAAGGAAGATCGTGGGCGAGAGACAGCTCCTGCACAACACCGACCAATTTTTCCATGGCGTCGGCATACCACTGGCTGGCGAAGGCATCCGTCGGGTTCTGAGCAATAATCGCATTGGGATGTGTCATCGGGCGATATCCATGTAAATGCGAATGAGAACTATTCCTATTTAAGCCTGATTATGGCACAATACAACCTAATGTTAAAGCATGCGCTTATACAGCTTTTTGGGGCAATTTGTCGTGTTTACCACACACTTTCAAGCACTCCAGCACCTGATTAATTTGAACTACGCACAATTATAGATAGATTTTTACGAATAGTCATTTAAATGGGAAATACCTACGAGTATATTTTTGTTGAACAATTTACCCGCAAAACTATATAAAAAATCATACCATTAAGCAAGCGGCCCCTTGTTCATGGCAAGGCATAAAAAGAGCGAAGGGATGGGTTCGTCATCTTCGCTTTTGTTGAGGGGGAGGAAACAATGGCGGAGCATGCGGGCCACATTCTTGTGGCACATGACAATACCCTCGAACTCGACCTCCTATCGCGCCACCTGGAGCAGGCGGGCTACACCGTCAAGACCTCGCCAAATGGACAGGGTGTTTTAACGGCGATTGAAGAGCAAGCTTTCGATGCCGTAGTGCTCGAGATGATGATGCCGGAAATCGATGGTTTTGATATCTTGCATCAAATCCGCATGCACCATCCCGCCAACCGATTGCCCGTAATTTTAATAACCGCCAAGACCGATTCCGAAGCCATCGTCGCCGCCTTTAAAGTCGGTGCCAACGACTACGTGCGCAAGCCAATTGATCTTAGGGTTTTGCAGGCCCGCCTGTCGGCGCACATTGGCCGTAAAGCCATGCAGGATGAGCTGATCCGTACCAATCAGGCTTTGGAGGAACGGGTGCGCGAACGCACCGGCTTGCTTGAAAGCAAAGAAGCGCATTTGCGAGCGCTCCTGGAAACCATCCCCAACGCCATCATCAGCATCGGCACCGATGGTCTGATACGCTCCATGAACCAGAATGCGGAAAAAATGTTCGGCATCCTAGAGCAGGATGCCATAGGCCTGAATATATCCAACTTTATGGACAGTCCCCACGCCGAATACCATGACACCTATCTGCGCAATTACATTGAAACGGGACAGGGAGCCGGGATCATCGGCAACTCGCCCAGGCAGGTTCCCGCCAAACGTAGCGGCGGCAAGGTTTTCCCCGCCGAACTTTCCGTAGGTGAACTTAAGACGGAGGACGAGCACCTGTTCGTCGGCGTTTTGCGCGACGTCAGCGACCGGGTGGAGATTGAAAGCCAGTTGCGCCAATTTCAAAAAATGGAAGCGGTGGGACGCCTAACCGGCGGCGTTGCCCACGATTTCAACAATTTACTCACCGTCATCATGGGTAACCTGCAACTACTCGAACGAACTCTGCAGAGCGATGAGAAGAGTTTATTTCGTTTGAATAAGGTCATGTCCGCAGCCAAAAGCGGCGCCGACCTCACCCGCCGCCTGCTCACCTTCTCGCGCCAGCAAGTGTTAGAAATCCAGGCGGTGGACATCAACGAAGTGGTGCGCGAGATGGAACAAATGTTGTTTCGCACCATGGGCGAGGACATCCTCATCTCGACCTCACTCTCACAAACACCCTGCATCGGCCGCACCGATCAAAACCAACTCGAAAACGCTCTGCTCAATTTGTGCATCAACGCCCGCGACGCCATGCCCGACGGTGGACGCCTCACCTTAGAGACCCAATGCCGGCATCTCGATCAAGCCTATGCCTATAGGCACCTGGAACTGCAACCTGGAGACTACGTCGAAATTGCCGTCACCGACACAGGCATGGGCATTCCCGCCGACATCAAGGAACACATTTTTGAACCGTTCTTCACCACCAAGCACAGCGGCAAGGGCACGGGGCTTGGCCTAAGCACCATCTTCGGTTTCATGAAGCAGTCGGGCGGGCATGTGAACGTCTACAGCGAGCCCGGCCTGGGCTCCACATTTAAATTGCTCGTCCCCGCCGCACATCCCGCCACCGATCAGCCCAGTTCCCAAAAATCCGATGCCGAACCGAAAACCATCGCAGCGACTGTGCTGGTCGTCGAGGATGACGACGGGGTACGTGAGCTGGCGGTGTCCGTATTGCGTGGGGCGGGTTTCACCGTGATCGAGGCCGTAACCGGGGTCGAGGGGCTGAAAGCTTTTCAGACCCACCCCGAAATCGACATGGTGTTCTCAGACGTCATCATGCCCGGCGGCATGAGCGGCCCAGAGATGGTGGAGAAGATTTTTGAAGTCCGCCCCGACATCCCGGTCCTGTTTGCTTCCGGTTATGCCGAACAAGCCCTCAAAAACCGCGAGACGCTGCTGGAACATGCCGCGTTTCTCGCCAAACCCTATTTTGCTTCCGAACTGCCAATGCGCATCAGACGCATGATGGAGAAATCCGATGACAAATAATTCCCAAAATCGCTCGAGGCCCGCGTTGGTCATTGTGGACGACGAAGCAGATGTCGCCGATTTCATCCAAGATGTCGCCAGCGGCATCGGCTTTGACGTTGCCGTCTATAACGATGGCAACACCTTCGAGCGAGGATACGAACAGTGCGGAGCCTCTGTCATCATTCTCGATCTCAACCTGCCCGGCCACGATGGCATCGAATTGTTGCGGTTTTTAGGCGAACGGGCCTGTCAGGCGAAAATCATCGTCACCAGCGGTTCGGATTCCCGTACCATCGCTTCGGCGCAGGCTCTGGGGAAACAACACAAACTCGACATCCTGCAAAAGCCGCTGGCCAAGCCTTTCTTGATAGAGGATATCGAAAAGGCGCTCAAACCGCTCATCGGTCACACTGGCGGCATTTCGGGTGCGGATATCCGCAATGCCATCCGCAATGATGAGCTGATCGTCCTCTACCAGCCAAAGGTGGATCTGCTTTCCGACAACGGCTCCCGGCTCGCCGGGGTAGAGGCCCTTGTGCGCTGGCGGCGACCGGGCCACGGAATGGTGCCGCCGGACATGTTCATTCCCATCGCCCAGCGCGAAGGTCTGATGACGGAATTGACCAACGTGGTGGTGGAGCAATCCATCGCCGCCGCCCGCGCCTGGAAAGACGATGGTCTGGGTTTCACGGTCAGCATCAACCTCGATGGCGCTCTGTTCGACGACCTGACTCTGCCCGACCGCATGCACGCCAGAGCGCAGTCGGTGGGTGTGCCAACACAGATGCTGACCCTGGAAGTCACGGAAAGCGCCGCCATGGCGGACCCGGATGCGACCATGGATATCCTCACCCGCCTGCGGGTCAAGGGGTTCAATCTTTCGATGGATGATTTCGGCACCGGATATTCATCTCTGGTGCAGTTGTACCGCCTGCCCTTTAATGAATTGAAGATCGACAAATCGTTTGTCATGGACATCGGCAACAACGCCGAGGCCGAGATCATCGTCGAGACTCTGATTTGCTTGGGGCAAAAGCTGGGAATCAAAATTTGCGCCGAAGGCATCGAAAACCAAGCCATGCTCGATTTTGTGAGAAAGTGCGGCTGCCACTTGGGGCAAGGCTACCTGTTCAGCAAGCCGGTAGAGCAGAGCCTGATATCCAATTTAGCCCACCGCTTCAGTCACGATGGGGCCTGGGAAGGCGGAAAGTCCACTCCCATGCCCCAAGCCGGAATTTCCCCTCGTTCATCGCAGAACATATGAAGGTGCCATGGCTTGCGTTTTGATCATCGACGACGAACCTGAAATCCTGTCGCTATTCGCGGAGGCTCTGAGCGAGGCCGGCCACACCGTTCATGCGGCGGGCAATGGGGTGGAAGGGCTGACGTTGGCCAAGACGGTGCGGCCTCACGTGGTGATCGTTGACGTCTTCATGCCTGAAATGGACGGCATCGAAACCATCTTGAATTTACGCAAGGTTACCACCAATGCCAAGGTTATCGCCATTTCCGGCGGCGGCATGAGCCATAACTTCAAATTCCTAGAAACCTCTTCGGAAATGGGCGCGGATGTGATGCTGCGCAAACCCATACTTCCCGATGCGCTCGTCATAAGCGTTCAAGCCTGCTTGGAAGGGAAATAAGCGCGCGATGATCGGCGAGGACTTAGTCAAAAAGGTGTTTTCAGTCATCGCTTCTCGTGCCGAGGAGCGCGATAAAGCTGACACAGTGGTGGAGCATCACACAACCATCTCCCAACCCATGGAGGTGAACCTCTTCGCTCAACGCATCAAGGCGCAGATCAAAAGCCACGGCGAGTTTCTGTCCGGTTCCGTGCAAATGCTTGGTTTGTCCCGTTTGAAAAATCACTTTGGCGATGACTGGCCACACGTATCGGCTAAAGTGCACGCCCTCATTCAATCGACCATGAGCACCCGCCTGGACAAAGCAGATTGTTACACCCTGTTTGGGGAAAGCACCTACGTCATCGTGTTTTCCAACCTGTCGGCGAGTGTGGCCGGCATGAAGGCGGCGCTGATCGCCGAGGAAGTCTCGCGCCGGCTGTTCGGGGACAAGCCGCCCAAAAGCCTGTTCAAGATCGGCGTCGCCAAGGTGAGCGGGGATTCCAAAATCGCCTTCGAAACGCTTGGCAGCACGGAACTGATCTCGAATATAGCGTCCCTGCATAAGCGCGAGTGCGGGTTCGTCGAGGTGTCCGTCGGCCCCGCCGAGCAGGGGGACAAAGACGCTTCTGCCGGGCGCACCGCGCCTCCCCTTCATACGGACACAAAACCCGCAGGACAAGAATCGGAGTGGATTCCCATCCACACCGCCAAAGCGGAAAATGCCGATCTATACAGTTGGAGACCTATCCGCCACCAATACGAAATGCCTGCGGATTTGATGTTCGTGTACTGGCCCGCGTGGCTGGTTAATCAGGAAATGATTGCCGCCCATACCTGCGTGCCGGCCCGTGTCGCCGAACGTGGCATTGTCATTGCCGGCGGCGGGGCCATGCCGATGCGCCATGCCTCGGTGGAAAACTTCAGCCTCGATCTCCACTCCCTGACCAAGGTCATCGATAACCTGAACGAACTTGAGCGCCAGCGACGCCAAGCCATCGTCATTCTGCCGGTACATGTGCATACCCTGGAGGCCTCCAAATACAGAGACCCCTACAAAGACATCCTGACGGCTCTTTCGGGGAGCCAGCGCGCAAAGATCGTCTTTGAGCTGATCGGCATCGACCATACGACGCCAACCCTCAACATCGCCCATGCCGTATCTATGCTGCGCCCCTTCGCCAAAGACCTCATGATCCGCACCAAACTCAACGCGGCTAATTTTGTAGATTACCAGTCGCTTGGGGTTCATGCCGTCGGTGTGGACTTAAGCGGGATTAAAATGACGGAAAAAGAAATCTATCCGCAGCTCAACGCCTTCAACGCGCGGGCCAACAAGCACCACCTGTGTACCTTCGCCCACGGCATCCGCACACGCAGCCTGACCAGTGGGGCCGCCGCCGCCGGTTTTCGTTACATCGATGGCGGTGCCATCGCCACGCCGATCATGATGCCGGAACCGGGCCGCTCATGGGGGGCACGAGACGTGTACTCGGCGCTGATCGAGGACTTAAATGGGTGAGAGTTTAGTCGGTATGCAACGCTGATGATGCGCGTTGACCAATATCGCCTGCAAGGCCTTTGTCACTACGCTTAAAGAGAGATCGGCGACGAACGCTTCGCCCACCCCATGCTTACCCGGCATTTTCTGGGCGCATTGACCTTCGCGCCGACAATAACCCCGAAGCGATGCCAGCAGTAGAGCGCATCGAAGGCTGGCGCGCTAGGCGAGCCCACGACATCATCCGGCGAGCACCCGCGAAACACGCGAGCCGCATCTGCCAAACGGCTGGAGCTGACCTTCACAGCCGACACCTGCCCGTCCGAAATGCCAAGCCGTATCTTCAGTCGCCCGCCAAACTCAGCCGCCGTTGAGGTCATCATTGATGTCTTAGCTCTGCGCGGATCAACTGACCTTGACTTCCAGCATTTCCTCACCGTCTTCACCGGTCAGATGCACGGCGCAGGCGATGCAGGGATCGAAGCTGTGGATGGTACGCAAAATCTCCAGCGGTTGATCCGGGATCGCCAGCGTGTGCCCCTTGAGCGCCGCTTCATAGGGGCCCGCTTGGCCCGTTGCATCGCGCGGCCCAGCGTTCCAGGTGGTCGGTACCACGGCCTGATAATTGGCGATCTTCTGATCCTCGATGACGATCCAATGGCCAAGCGCGCCGCGCGGGGCTTCCATGTATCCGGCGCCTTGGCATTTCTTGGGCCAGGTCTTGGGGTCCCACAAGGCGTCGTTGTGGGTTTTCAGATCGCCCGCCTTAATGTTGGCGACCAACTGGTTGTACCAACCGCGCATGAAGTCCAGATAGATTTTGGTTTCCAAGGTGCGCGCCGCGGTACGGCCCAAGGTCGAGAACAACGCCGCTACGGGCACGTCCAAGGTCTTCAACGTGTAGTTCACCAGTTCCTGGGCATGGTTGTTGCCGCTGGCGTACAGCATCAGCACGCGCGACAACGGGCCGACTTCCATCGCCTTGCCTTTCCAACGCGGCGATTTAAGCCATGAATAGCCGCTATCGACGTTGAGCTGATCATACGGCGGCTTAGGGCCGGTGAAGTTGAGGTTGGTTTCGCCCTTGTAGGGATGTAGGCCGGTTCCCGCGCCGCCTTCGTAATCGTACCAGGAGTGATCGACGAATTCCTGAATCTGGTTTTCCGCATCCAGGTCGACGTCATGGATGGTGGAGAGGTCGCGATCCAAGATGACACCGCGCGGCACCAGGAAAGTGCTGGGATCGTCGGTATCGCCGGTCGGGTAGTCGCCATAGGTTAGGAAGTTGCCAACCCCTTCACCCATTGCGCCCCACTCCTTATAGAACCCGGCGATGGCCAGCGTATCGGGCACGTACGCCAGATTGACAAAATCTTCCATGCGCGAGATGACGCTGGAAATTTTTGCCAGCTTTTCCATATTGATGGCGCCGTCTGAATTGGGATCGAGTGGACTCGCCACGCCGCCGACCAGGAAATTCGGGTGCGGGTTTTTACCGCCGAAAATGGTGTGCAGCTGCACGACGTCGCGTTGCCACGCCAGCGCATCCAGATAATGCGCCACGGCCATCAAATTGGCTTCGGGCGGCAGTTTATAGCCGGGATGCCCCCAATAACCGTTGGCGAAAATTCCCAACTGGCCTTGGTCGACGAAAGTCTTAAGCTTTTTCTGCACGTCCGAAAAATAGCCCGGAGACGATTTCGAATAATTGCTGATGGCCGACGCCAAATCCGAAGTTGCCTTAGGATCGGCACCGAGCGCGGATACCACATCCACCCAGTCCAAGGCGTGTAGGTGATAGAAATGCATCACGTGATCGTGCACGTATTGAGCGGCGATCATCAGGTTACGAATCAGTTGCGCATTGGGCGGAATTTTGTAGTTCAACGCATTTTCAACTGCCCGCACCGATGCGATGCCATGTACCAAGGTGCACACGCCGCAAATGCGTTGAGCGAAGGCCCAAGCGTCGCGCGGATCCCGTCCGCGCAGGATGATCTCAATCCCGCGCACCATGGTGCCCGAAGAATAAGCCTCGGCGATGGTGTTGCCCTGCATTTGGGCTTCGACACGCAAGTGACCTTCGATGCGGGTGATCGGGTCTACGACCAGTCTTTTACTCATTGCTCAGTTCCCCTTACGCTCAGGCGTCTTCGTCAAGATATTCGGCGACCAGTTCGGTCAGGCCCAACACTTCTTGTTCCATGTTGAATTCTTCCAACACGTTGTCGAGCGTGTGGTGGCAGTATGCACACATGGTCACGATGGCGTCCGGGTTGACCTTGTCGATCTGCGCTTTTTTGCGTTTAAACGCGATGTTGCGCAACGGTGCGGCGCGTTCGTTGGCCCCCACGCCGCCGCCGCCGCCACAGCACCAGTTCATGGTGCCCGCGTCTTCGGTTTCGACGAAGTTTTCGGCGACCATGTTCATCAAGCGGCGCGGTTCTTTGTTGATGCCGCCGCGACGGTTGATTTGACAGGGATCGTGGAAGGTAAGTTTTCGGCTGTTTTTGCCCTTGGTTTTCAGTTTACCCTGGGCGCGCAGTTGGTCTAACAACTCGATGATGTGGATGACTTCAAAATTATACGCCCGCCCGATCAGGTTGGGGCCTTCCCAACGCAAAGCTTGATAGGCATGGCCGCATTCGGGACTGATCACGCCTTTGACACCCAGACTTTCCGCCGCATCGACAACGCGTTGCACCAGAGTTCTGGCGATGTCGCGGCTGCCCAACTGGATACCGACGTTGGTGGCTTCAAAGGCTGCGTTGGAAATGGTCCAGGTGACGTCGGCCTTTTTGAAGATGCGTGCCATGGCGCTCAGCACGTCCGGGAATTCAGCGATTTCTTGGGCCGAAAGGATGACCATATAGTCCACACCGGGCTTGTCGAACTCGATCGGAATTCCGGCGGCTTCTACGGCGTTTTTCACCTGCGCATGAATGGCCTTGCTTAAGTCGCCCATGGCGCTATTGCCGTCGATGTGGCGTTGCGCCGCACCGATCAGTTCAACTGGGCCATGCCCAGAGGCGCTCATGCCTTCGCGCATTTTGCGGATCATCATGGTCAGATCGTTGCCCACCGGACACACCAAAGTGCACCGCCCGCACATGGTGCAGCTGTCATAAACCAGCGTTTCCCAGGCCGTCAAGTCGGCATCGGTGACCGGCTTGGTCAGGCCCAGCCAGCCGCCAATGCGTCCCAAAAGCGTGAATTCACGCGACCACACCCGGCGCATCAGGTCGAGCTTTTTGATCGGCGTGTACTGCGGATCTTCGGTTTCCCGGTAAAATAGACAGGCTTCCGCACACAGCCCGCAACTGACGCAACTGGTGAAAAAGCTGGCAACGGGGGCGTCGATTTGTTCGCGTAGCGCGTTCAGTCCGCGCTCAAGGGTCGCAGTCATGATTCGGCCCCTTTCCGGCCTTGGATTGAGCCGTTGTAGTAGCGAGACAGCACGAAGCTTACGGCATGCATCAGTTTGGTGAATGGGAACGCAATCATCAGCGCTTCGACGGTCAAAAGATGAACCGCCAACATCATGGTCGGATCGCCGAACAGCTTGTTCACCGCGACGTAGCCCGTTATCAAGGGCAGGGCGCTCAACAGCAACACCAGATAGTCGTCAAAGGTGGTGAGTGACTTGCGCACCGGGTCGGTGAAACGCGAATAGGTCAGCGCCAATAAGGCCAGCACTGTCAAAGCCGTCACACTTTCGATGATCACCCGGCCGGCCGCAGGCCACGAGATGCCGAACGCGTCATCAATCAACGCAATATGCGGGGCGAAAAAGAAGAACGCCACGAAGAAACCGATATGAAAGACATAGCCGCCGATATAGGTGACGGGGGCGAACTTCACCAACCCTTCGCGCGGTACGGAGCGGCTGAAGATGGTTTTCAGGCCTTGCAAAAAGCCGTTTCCTTTGGCCGGTGCCAGATCCCTTTTGCGTCCCAAAATGCTGATTTCAAAGAGGCGCAGCACAATGCCGCCCACAAAGATGACGAGCGCGATGTCGAACCCCGGTCCGCGCGCCCACATGAGAAGATCAAAAGCTGGATTGTTCATGACGATTTCTCCAGGTCGTGAGCATTCACGGTTTCATGCGCCTTAACGGCCTTAGCCTTGCCAGCCTTGGACAAAAGTGCACTGGCCGTGCCGATGGCGGCACCACCGACGATGGCGGCAAGCCCCATCTTGCGGTAATCTCCAGACGGTACCGACAAAGGTTTGTAGAATCCGCCGTTGTCCCAAAAATCCGGTTCCGTGCAACCGAGGCACGGATGGCCCGCCTCGATGGGGAAGCTGACGCCGTTGTTCCATTTCACGGTGGCGCAAGCGCTGTGCGTGGTCGGCCCCTTGCAGCCGAGCTTGTAAAGGCACCAGCCGCCGCGCGCGCCTTCGTCGTCGAAACTTTCGGCGAACTTCCCCTTGTCGTAGAACGGACGGCGATAACACCGATCATGGATACTTTCGCCGAAGAACGCCTTGGGCCGGCCCAGCGCATCCAACTCGGGGATGCCAAAGGTCAAAAAATGCGCCAAAACGCCGGTCATCACGACCGGGATCGGTGGACAGCCGGGTACGTTGATAATCGGCTTGTCGGTAATGATTTCGGATACCGCCACCGCCCCGGTGGGGTTAGGGTTAGCATGCCCCACGCCGCCGTATGCCGCACAGGTCCCGACGGACACGATCGCCGCGGCTCCTGCTGCGGTTTCCTTGAGCATGTCCAGGTTGGAGATACCGGCGATGCAGGAATAACCCGGATCCTTGATAGGGATCGAGCCATCCACCACCAGCAGATACTTGCCGTAGTTGTCTTTCATCGCCTGTTCACGGGCGGCTTCTGCAGCGTGGCCCGAGGCTGCCTGCAGGGTATGATGATAATCCAAAGACACGGAATTGAAGATTAAGTCTTCGATGGTCGGCGAGTGGGAGCGCGTGATCGATTCCGTGCAGCCGGTGCATTCTTGAAACGACAGCCAGATCACCGAGGGGCGAGGGGCGCTTTCCAAGGCCTTGGCGACGCGCGGCACCATCGCCGGCGAGAGTGCCATCAGCGAAGTCAGGGACGCGCAGTACTTGAGAAATGCACGCCGACTGACGCCATGCGTTTTCATCATTTCCGGTAACAGTGGTTTATTCGCCATTGCAGAGCTCCCCTCTCGTTTTACCGCCTATCGTCAAGCGCGCCGAGACGCTCGGCCAGGGTCTCCAGACCCCGCTCGGCATCTTCGCGCTGCGTTTTCAAAATATTCGGCATATATGTAACTTCGATGAAACGGGATTGGTATTCGCCGTTTTCATCCAGATGGTCCACGCACCACACGCCGGGAATCGCGGTTTCCCGCACATGGCTTTCGCCCATGACCGTCAAGGTGGCATGAACCTCGCCAATACCCAGAATCTCATTCAAAACGCGGTCATCGCCTGGGGCAAACGGGATCGCGCCCAGATCGATGACGCTCTCAGCGCCGGTTTTCAACAATTGGATCAGAGCATGCTTGACTTCATGCAGCACCGGAGAAGCATTTCCCGTTGCGACGAAGGACAAGACGTCAGCCGTTGCTGACGGTTTTTTCGCACTTGGATGATTGCAATCCATGGCAGCCTCCCCCACGCATAAGGCCAAAGCTTTTCCCGATTTAGATGCTAGCCGAAACCGAATGGTATGGCAATTAATTCACACGAACTAGATGTAAATTGTTTGGGAGAAGCTAAATCTAAGAATGCCCTATTATGGTAATTTAAGTGCGTTTCCAGGTGGCTACGAGTTCTAGGATCGCTGCAACGGCCATAGGAACGGCGGCCTCAACGTCCACGGTCAAGCTCTCGCCAACGGTGAGTACGGCGGGCTGAATACCCACCAGTGCGCGGTGTTCGGGAACCGCTTCGCGCAGGCGCAGACCATCCATGATATCGTCGAGTCCGATGTCATGAGGGCTGCGACCACGATGACGCAAAAAGTGGTCCATGTCTGCGCCTTCAAAGACTTCTACCGCGCCGGGCTGTTGGCCAAGCATCGCTGCATCGACAACAATCAATGCGTCGGCGTCTTCCATGGGGATCAGCAAGCTCAGCCCCATGGTTCCGCCGTCCATCAGCGTCAACCCCAGTGCGTCGCTGTCGGGATGATCTCGCAACGCTTCAACCACGCGCACGCCCACGGCTTCGTCCGTCAGTAATGTGTTACCGACGCCCAGAACCAAAATCGTATCTTTGCATTTGTCCATCAGACTTGAGAGAATACATGGGCCGCGCATGCGATCAATTGAAAAGGAGCCGTCTGGTCATGTGCCTATCCGTTCCCATGAAAGTTGAAGAAACAGATGGCCTCAAGGCGCGTTGCAGCGCGCTGGGCGAAGAGCGTTGGACGGACCTAACGTTGATGGCCGATGCCCCGCCCAAAGTCGGCGACTACATCATCGTGCACCTGAAGTTTGCGCAACGGATCGTCTCTGAAAAAGAAGCCCTGGAAGCGTACCTGTTGTTCAATGAAATTCTCAGCACCCTGGACGGAACCACATCGAACGGTTGAAGTTACCGCAACAAACAGACCCGACAACGAGCGCGCCTGTTGCAGCAAGGCAAAAGCTATCAACCAGACGGCCGTTATCCAAACCACATCAACAGTTGAAGAATGCCTTTACATCTGACCGCATTCCGAAGCCTCGGTCTCAGATGATCAAGCTCTACAGGAGGATTCAGGTAAGGCGCCTGTCAACGGCGGAGTAAAAATGGGCCACGGGGCGGTGAAGTGACATGGAAAAAGTGGCCCACCAGGAATGTTAGTTTTTCGGCAAACTGACCAAAGATTAAGAGGTCATTTACCATGAAGAAGAAGCGGTATTCGGTTGAGCAGATCGTATCGATTTTGAAACAGGCGGAACTGGGACTTCCGGTTGCCGATTTGATCCGGCAGGTGGGAATTTCCGAACAGACTTTTTATCGCTGGAAGAAGCAATATTCCAGCCTCGAGTCTGACCAAGCCCATGAACTAAAGCAGGTTAATGTCCGGCTCAAGAAACTGGTTGCGGAGTTGAGCTTGGATAAAGCCGCTCTGCAGGACGTGTTATCAAAAAAAATTCCCCGGCCCGCGCTCATGAAGGATGTCGTGAAGTACGCGACTTCATATCACGGCTACTCCGAGCGGCGGGCCTGTCGGTTGATGCGGCAATATCGCTCAACCCAACGCAAGCCGAGCACAGCTGTTATCTCGCGTGGCTGAAACCGGAACTGGACTTGTCTGAAAAAAATTGACCGCACCGCGCTCATTAGGTGCTGGTCACTTCCGTCAAGCCCAACTTGATTGTCTAAGCTTGAGGGAGCTGGAAGTTGGCTGCTTACCCCAAGCTTACCCGCGAATAAAAGCGGCTTAGCTATTTCTAGCTAAGCCGCTGATATTATTGGTTGCGGGGAGAGGATTTACGTGCGCGCGGCTTCGCCGTGCTGCGTGGACCTTCGGCCTTGTTTTACAAGGCCTCGGGCTGAACAAGAGGTCCATCCACCGCTCCTACCGACCAATGCATAAGGCCCCCACGAGGGGGGCCTTATGCATTGGTTGCGGGGAGAGGATTTGAACCTCTGACCTTCAGGTTATGAGCCTGACGAGCTACCGGGCTGCTCCACCCCGCGTCAATTCTGTTTTCATCGAGGCCCGGTAGCGGTTTTGCTTTCGCTCTGGACTTCGTCCTCCGCCTAAGCGGGCCGCTCACATTGTGTTTTTGGCCCGCGTCAGGCGTATTGGATATCGATGACCTTTTGCCCTTATTAAGAACGAACCCCGTCCCGAGGGATTGCCTTGGGACGGGGTTTGTCAGGCAAGAAGCC
>JANLGW010000077.1 GCA_024653965.1 Rhodospirillales bacterium | reverse complement strand
TTCCAGATTGTGGATGATCTGCTTGATCTCGTGGGCGATGAGTCCGCCGTTGGCAAGCGCATCGGCAAGGACGAGGCCCAGGGCAAAGCGACGTTTGTTTCGTTGATGGGCGTGGATGGCGCGCGCGACCAAGCCCGCCGTCTTGGCGACCAAGCCATTGAGCACCTTGAAATTTTTGAAGAAAAGGCCGACCCTTTACGGGATATGGCGCATTTCGTGGTTAACCGCGTCGCTTAAATGCGCTATAGGACGGCAAAACGAAGGAAAAGCCGTGAGTACCGTTGATATGAACCCGGGTTTGCAAACGCCAGTTCTGGACAGCCTGAAAAGCGTCGCGGACATGCGTGTGCTGGACGTGGACCAATTGCGGGTCTTGTGCGACGAAGTGCGCGACGAGACGGTGCGTAATGTTGCGTTCACTGGCGGCCATTTGGGTTCTTCGCTGGGCGTGGTGGAATTGACCGTGGCCCTGCATCATGTGTTCAACACCCCGGACGACCGTTTGCTCTGGGATGTGGGGCATCAATGTTATCCGCACAAAATTTTAACCGGCAGGCGCGAGCGTATGCGTACGTTGCGCCAGGGTGGCGGGCTTTCGGGTTTTACCAACCGTTCGGAAAGCGAATTTGATCCTTTCGGTGCGGGGCATAGTTCGACGTCGATTTCCGCCGGGCTCGGCATGGCGGTGGCGCGCGATCTCGCCAACTTAAAGGGGGCTGGCCGCACCAATAACGTGATCGCCGTGATCGGCGACGGCGCGATGAGCGCGGGCATGGTGTTCGAAGCCTTGAATCATGCCGGTTCGCAGCATTCGCGTATGATCATCATTTTGAACGACAACGACATGTCGATCGCCCCGCCGGTGGGGGCGATGAGCGCTTATCTTTCCAGGCTGATTTCGTCCAAGTCGTTTCGCACGGTTCGCGATTTTGCCAAACAGCTTTCGCGTAAACTGCCCAAGGCCCTGGAAGAAGCCGCCCGGCGCGCCGAAGAATATGCGCGTGGCATGGTTACCGGCGGCACTATGTTCGAGGAAATGGGCATCTATTACGTCGGCCCCATTGACGGCCATAACTTAGACCATCTGTTGCCAGTGCTGAAAAACATCCGTGACGACGAAGGTACGGGCGCGGTGCTGTTGCATGTGGTGACGCAAAAGGGTCATGGTTATGAACCGGCGGAAAGAGCCGATGACAAGTATCACGGCGTGGGCCGCTTCGACGTCATCACCGGCGAGCAAGAGAAAAAATCCTCCAACGCACCTAGCTATACTCACGTTTTTTCCGACGAGATGCTGCATTTGGGCGGCGAAGACGACAAGCTGTGCGCTATCACCGCCGCGATGCCGGACGGCACCGGTCTGTGCGCGTTTAAAAATGCCTATCCGGAACGCTTTTTCGACGTCGGCATCGCCGAACAGCACGCGGTGACCTTTGCCGCCGGGCTGGCGACCGAAGGTTATAAGCCGGTGTGCGCGATCTATTCGACGTTTATGCAGCGCGCCTATGATCAGTTGATCCACGATGTGGCGCTGCAAGGTCTGCCGGTGCGTTTCGCCATGGATCGTGCCGGCGTGGTGGGCGCGGATGGGGCGACGCACCACGGCGCTTTCGATCTGGCGTATTTGGGCTGTGTGCCCGGCATCGTCGTCATGGCTCCGGCGGACGAGGCGGAATTGAAGCATATGATGGCCACTGCGGTGGCCTATGACGAAGGCCCGTCGGCATTGCGTTATCCGCGTGGCGAAGGCGTCGGCGTGGAACTTCCAGCGAAGGGCAGTGTGTTGGAAATTGGCCGTGGCCGGGTGCTGGCGGAAGGTTCCGCCGTGGCGGTGTTGACCATCGGTACAAGGCTGGCTGCTGGTTTGGAAGCCGCCGAATTGCTGGCCGCGCGCGGGTTATCCACCACAGTCGCCGATGCGCGGTTTGTGAAACCGCTCGACGAAGCGTTGGTGCGCCGTTTGGCGTTGAACCATGAAGTGTTGATCACGGTGGAAGAAGGCGCATCCGGCGGCTTCGGCTCGCAGGTGCTGCATTTCCTGGCGCGTGAAGGCCTGCTTGATCGTGGGCTTAAGGTGCGCACGTTGACGCTGCCCGATCATTTCATCGAACACGATACGCAAACCCAGCAGTTGATTAACGCCGGCTTGACAGCCCGCGATATCGCCGCCGCTGCGCTTACCGCCCTGGGCAAGGATGCGGATAAAAGTGCTCTGGCGCTTGCCGAGTCCGTCCGGGCTTAAAGTCCCATGAGCGAACATCCTCAAAAATTGCGCCTCGATCAGTTGCTGGTGGATCGTGGTTTGGCGGAAAGCCGTTCGCGCGCCCAGGCGCTCATCATGGCGGGCAACGTCTATTCCGACACCAAGCGGCTGGATAAAGCGGGTAGCCAAGTCAAAGCCGATATCCCCATCGAATTGAAGGGTCAAGATCACCCGTGGGTGTCGCGCGGGGGGCTGAAACTGGAAAAGGGGCTTGCCCATTTTGGCGTATCGGTCGAGGGGGCGGTATGTCTCGACGTCGGCGCATCGACGGGCGGTTTTAGCGATGTGTTGCTGACGAACGGCGCCGCCAAGATTTACGCCGTCGATGTGGGGCATGGCCAACTGGCGTGGAAACTGCGCCAGGATGCGCGTGTTGTGGTGATGGAAAAAACCAACGCGCGCACACTGAGCAAAGATGTCATCGCCGAACCCATCGATTTGGTGGTGTGCGACGCCAGTTTTATCGGTTTGGAAGTCGTGTTGCCTGCGGCGCTGGCCTTGGTCAAACCGGGCGGGCACGTGATTGCGCTGATCAAACCGCAGTTCGAGGTGGGCAAGGGCCGTGTCGGCAAGGGCGGCGTGGTGCGCGATCCGGACCTGCACGCCGAGGTCTGCCAACGCATCGAGGCATGGCTGAACGCCTTGCCCGGCTGGCGCGTGCAAGGCATCACCGAAAGCCCTATCAAAGGGCCGGAAGGAAATGTAGAGTTTTTGATTTGCGCGCGGTTTGAGGGCTAGATTGCGCTCAGCCATGCGTGCTGCGCAGGTCTCCAGCGTGAGACGGGCACTGCTCATTTGATCTGAATAGGCGTATTTCTCCCGGCTCAGAGCTGGCCCCATGTGAGCGGTCGGCCAATTGGAGCAACACCGATGCAGACCCTAAGTTTAACAGCGAGCCTTGCGCCGCTGGGCCATGTTTTATACGCGAAAGCCGTCAGCTTTGTTCACCGTGAGTTGGCGGTGCGTGCCGCCGTGCGCGAATTGCGCAGCATGGACGACCGCAGCTTGGCCGATATCGGCATTCGCCGGGGTGAAATCAAAAACGCGGTGCGTGGTCGTTTGGCGGCGAAATAACGCCCTTCATTGCGGACTTCCCCAATCTTGTTGAATGCAAAAGAGCCCCAATCGGGGCCCTTTTGTTATGGGGAAAACGAATGAACCGCCCCAAACGTTCGAAGGCAATGCGCGAGGGGGTGCGCTGAACGTCCAGGGCGGTTCAAGCTTGGCCTGGTTGTTGTCTAGTGAGGCAAGGGGGAGTTCATTCCTTATCCGTAGACAGGCCGTGTTCTTTCCAAGCGGTCAAGCCGCCTTTCATGTGGTGAACGGTGGTGAAACCGGCATTCATCAGCTGTTTGGCGGCGGCGGCGCTGCGCTTGCCGACGGCACACATCAAGATCACGCGCTGTTCTGAAATGTAGGGGAAGTGCGCGGCGTCGAAAAAGCTCAGCGGCATGAGGAACGCGCCGGGAATGCGTTCGTTTTCATACTCGTTGACTTCACGCACGTCCACCAACACCGCTTCGCCGGCTTTGAGCTGGGCAAAGACGTCACGGGGGTCGTGCTCGATGAGCTCGCTCGTGTCTTCGATGTGCAAAACCTGTGCTGACATGGTTCGGGTTCCATTTTCTGGGCGGGGGTTGTTTAGGGAAGTTCCCAATCGCCACTTTGACTGTGTGATAAATATATAATTTCCACTAAAATATGTCAATAACAAAGCATTAACATTAAATTATTGTGTTATTAGGTCATGTTTATTTGTTTATCAATACGTTATGGGCTTTAAGGAGCTGATATGAGGTGTGGGAGAGAAGAAAAAGGCTGCATGAGAATTGCCTCCGACGGGGCCACGTTGTACAGCCGTTGTGTAAAATAGGCGTGTTACCGACACTGGGCCTTAAAACGCAGCCAGTGGTCGGCCAGGGTGAGCGCCAGCATGGCTTCGGCCACCGGCACGGCGCGGATGGCGACACACGGGTCGTGGCGGCCCTTGGTGGAGATGTCGGCGTTTTTACCTTGGGTCGTGATGGTGTGGCGCGGCGTCAGAATGGAACTGGTGGGTTTGACGGCCATGCGTGCGATTAAATCTTGGCCGCTGGAGATGCCGCCCAGCGTGCCGCCCGCGTTGTTGCTTTGAAATTCCGGCCCGTTTTTTCCCCCCACTTTGGCCATGCGGATTTCATCGGCGTTTTCTTCGCCCGTGAGCCATGCGGCGCCGAAACCTGCACCGATCTCCACGCCCTTTACGGCGGGGATCGACATCAACGCTTTGGCGATGTCGGCATCCAAACGGTCGAACACCGGTTCGCCCAGTCCGGCGGGAATACCCGTCGCCTGAACCTCGACCACGCCGCCCACGCTTGAGCCTTGTTTGCGGATGGTGGTGAGCAGTTGTTCCCACTCCGGCGCGGTTTTGGCGTCGGGACAGAAAAACGGGTTGGCATCCACGTCTTTCCATTTCCAGCGGCGGTAATCGATGTCAATCGGCCCCATCTGCACCAGTGCGCCACGGATCAATACACGTTTGGAAATTTGCGCCTGCAGCACCAGCCGCGCGATTGCGCCGCCCGCCACGCGCATCGCCGTTTCACGGGCACTGGAACGTCCGCCGCCACGATAATCACGTGCGCCGTACTTGGCGTGATAGGTGAAATCGGCATGACCGGGGCGGAATTTGTCGGCGATGTCGCCGTAGTCTTTGGAGCGCTGGTCGGTGTTTTCGATCAACAGCCCAATCGGCGTACCGGTGGTTTTGCCTTCGAACACGCCAGAGAGGATTTTCACCTGGTCTGCTTCCTGGCGCTGGGTGGTGAATTTCGATTGGCCCGGGCGGCGTTTGTCTAAATACGGCTGGATGTCGGCTTCCGAGAGCTTGATGCCCGGCGGGCAGCCGTCAACGATGCCGCCTATGGCGGGGCCGTGGGATTCGCCGAAGGTGGTGAGGCGGAACAATTGGCCGAAGGTATTGCCGGGCATCGTCGTACTTTCGTCAAACGGTGGAGATGTCAGGCGCGTCGACCGCCTTCATACCTACCGTGTTATAGCCGCAGTCCACATAGTGTAGTTCGCCGGTGACGCCGCTCGATAGCGACGACAACAGATACAACCCCGCGCCGCCGACGTCTTCCAACGTCACGTTGCGGCGCAGCGGGGAATTGAGTTCGTTCCATTTGAGGATGTAGCGAAAATCGCCGATACCGCTGGCAGCCAGGGTTTTCATCGGCCCGGCGCTCAAAGCGTTGACGCGGATATTGCTGCGGCCCAGGTCTTCGGCCAGATAGCGCACACTGGCTTCCAGCGCCGCTTTGGCCACGCCCATCACGTTGTAGTGCGGGATGACTTTTTCAGCGCCGTAATAGGTGAGCGTGATGATGGAGCCGCCGTCCGTCATCAACGGGGCTGCGCGTTGCGCCACGGCGGTCAGCGAATAGACCGAGATGTCCATGGTGTTGAGAAAGTTTTCGCGCGTGGTGTCTAGATACTTGCCCTTGAGCTCTTCTTTGTCGCTATAGGCAATAGCGTGGACGACGAAGTCCAATTTACCCCAACGCTTTTTGATTTCATCGAAGACACGATCAACGCTGCCCATGTCAGTGACGTCGCATTCCACCAAGAAGTCGGAACCGACTTCGGCGGCCAGCGGTTCAACACGCTTTTTCAGCGCGTCGCCTTGGAAGGTGAAGGCAATTTCGGCGCCGTGGGCGCGCAATTGTTGGACAATGCCCCAGGCGATGGAACGATTGTTCGCCACGCCCATAACCAAGCCTTTTTTTCCTGCCATCAGGGGGGCCGCGTTCATCGTTTAAAGTTCCTTGTTCTTGTCGCCAAAAGTTCTTGTTGTGCGGCGCATCCTACACGATACGCCATAGGCCTGAAAAGCCATGCGTGCAACTCTATTTGCGGGTCGGGAGCATCAGCATTTCTCGCCGCCAGCGTAAGGGTGTATCATGATATATGCGGGTTAACAGATTGTTGTTATTGGGAAATGAGCGATTTCGTAAAATTTGTACCGCCCCCGGACCAGGCCCGACGATCGTTCGGGCCTGAATTGCAGGCTTTTTCGCGTCTGGTTATAAAGCGGTTTGGCGAAGACCAGTGCATGCGCATTGCCGCCGCGCTCAGTTATACGACATTGCTGGCGCTGGTGCCGCTGGGCGCGATTGCGTTCGCCATATTGAGCGCATTTCCAGTGTTTGACGATGTTCAGGCGATCATAAAATCCGCTGTTTTTCGCAATTTCATGCCCGATTCCGTTGAAGACGTGCAGACCTATTTCGAGCAATTTATCACTCAGACCCAGGATCTGACGGCCATCGGCATCGTAGCGTTGGCGGTGACGGCGATCTTGTTGCTGGCGACCATCGAGGCCGCATTTAACGGCATTTTTCATGTGAAAGCCAAGCGACCGTTTTTGCCGCGCATGTTGATGTTCTGGGCGGTGTTGACGTTGGGGCCGTTGCTGTTAGGCGGTTCGTTGTCGTTGGGCACGTATCTGTTGTTTGTCAGCGAATGGATGGGCGCGGACAAAGTTCCCGGGTTGGGGAGCATTGCGGCTAGGTTTGTGCCGGGCGTGATGGCGGTCTTTGCGTTTACGGTGTTTTACGCCATCGTGCCGTATCGTCCGGTGAAATTGCGCGATGCCTTGATCGGCGGTTTAGTCGCGGGGGTGTTGTTCAGCATCGGGCGTAAATTGTTTGCGCTGTATATCGCGGCATTTCCGGCTTACCAGACCATTTATGGCGCGGTGTCGATGGTGCCGATTTTCCTGATCTGGATGTACGTCAGTTGGGCCATCGTGTTGATCGGGGCCGAGATCGCAGCCTGTCTGCCCCATTGGGGCCGGGTGCGGGCGGCGGAAAATTTTGAGGCACTTCGCCCTGCGTGCCGGTTGGAAGCCACCTTGGCGGCAGTGGAAAACTTGTGGCGTCATGCGCGCGGCGAGCAAGGCGTCGATCCCGAGCAATCTAAAGAGCAGGCCAATCAATTGGTCGAAGCATTGGAGGTCTTGCGTCAAAAGGGGTTTGTGGGGTTAAGCGACAGCGGCGAGTGGATGCTGACCCGCGACCCGGAAATGTTGACTCTTGCCGGGTTTTCCCATGGCTTAGGCTTGGACCCCGACCCAGCCGACTTGTCCGGGGATGATCCATCCGGGGGGCGCACATGGCGGGCGGCACTGAAACAAGCGCTCGAAGGCTCGGACGGCGCAGATATGGGGCACACGTTGAAGGATTTGTTTTTAGGCGGGCGGTAAAATTATTCCGCCGCCGTGCGTTTTAGCGTTTCTTTGCGCACCGCGTAGGGGTTCTTGGCCGCCCATTTTTTGACGAACGTTTTGAGCGTGCCGTCTTCGGTTTTGGGCAGTACCACTTTCAGCGTCACGTAGTGATCGCCGCAGTCCGTCGTTCCAGAAGTAGCGCTTGGACGGTGTACGCCTTTGCCTTTGAGCCGCAATTTGGTGCCGGTATTGGAACCTTCGGGCACGGTGACCAGCACCGGGCCATGCACGGTCCGCACTTCGATGCGCGCGCCCAGCACGGCCTCGGGAAGCGTTACGGGTTCTTCACAATGGATGTCGAGGCCGTCGGCGGTGAATTCACCGCCTTGTTCGATGAGAATTTCCACCAGCGCATCGCCAGCTTCGCCACCGCCAAGGCCTGCCATGCCTTGGTGCTTGAGGCGCAGTACCTTGCCGTTTTCGGTGCCGGGCGGGATGGTGACTTTGAGCGTCTTGCCAGTGGTCATGCGCACGGTTTTTTCCGTGCCCATGGCCGCATCGGAAAGCGGCACTTTCAAGGTGTAGCTGACATCTGCCCCCTTGGCCTTGAACGAAGGTTTATCGCGGAAGAATGAATTGAAGCGGCTTTTTTTGTCGCCACTGGGTTTGGCGTCGTTTGTTTTTCCTGCGCCGAAGCCGAAGCCGAACCCGCCGGACGAGGTGTTGCGTTTATAGGTATCGTAGCCGCCCGCTTCAGTTTCGTTGGCCTTAGGTTTTTTCGCTCCAAAGCCTGGGCGCGCATTGCCGTTCGCGTCGAGTTCGCCGGCATCGAACCTGCGCCGTTTGGCCGGGTCGGACAGCAAGGAATAAGCGTTGGCCATATCCTTGAAACGATTTTCCGCCGCCTTGTCGCCGGGCTTGGTGTCGGGATGGTTTTCGCGCGCCAAGCGGCGGTATGCGGATTTGATTTGTTCCGGCGTGGCGTTCTTGGCCACGCCTAAGGTGCGGTACGGATCGGGCGTCATGCTGCGGGTTCCTCCATCACCTGCCAAGCGCCGTCTGCCGTGCGGCATGCGGTGCCTTGGGCGGTGCGGTCTTCGCCTTCGACTTGGACGGTGGTCTCAAACTTGCGGCAGTCTTCACCCGTGTCATTTTTGAAGGCTTCGCCCGCTTCGACTGCGCCGGAGTTGCCGCTGTCGGGGTTGGACCACGAACTTTTTTCACCGGGTTTACCGTATTCCAGCGTGTCGGTCGTGGTCCGTTCATGAAAGTTTTTGTCTACGTCGGTCATGCCTTTGGCGATGTCTTGGCCCCACATGGAGCCGAGCGTGCCGCCGAGGATGACCCCCATGCTTTGGGCCAAGCTCTTACCCATGCCATTGCCGACGTTCGAGCCTAAAACGGCGCCCGCGACGGCGCCGACGACACCGCCCACGACGCTGCCTACGGTTTCGGCCTGATTTTCATTGGACGAGCACGCCGCGACGGAAAATGTTAAGCTTGCAACCGCGAGGGTGCATAACATATTGCCGATCAACGGAGTTTTGAATATCGCCAATCCCATGGGTGAGTGCTTTCGTTTTTTTTGAACCGTTTTGATGGCCGTTTGACGTCCGCATCGTTATATGAAAAGTGAAGGGAGCGTGGATCAGCAATGTTGATTTCAACGCATTCATGGTAAACAACCCCTTAACGACAGGTGAGAATCCGTTAACACCTGGAAATTACACGTAAAATAGACGGGTTTTTGATGACCACGATTCCTACCGACGCTGATCCCATTGGGCTTTTTCAAGATTGGCTGAAGGATGCTGAGGCGTCCGAGCCCAACGATCCCAACGCGATGACGCTGGCGACTGCAACGCCGGATGGCGTGCCATCGGCGCGCATGGTGCTGCTTAAGGGCGTGGATCATGGCGGGTTCGTCTTTTACACCAATTTAGGCAGCCAGAAGGCGCAGGAATTGTTTGCCAACCCTGTTGCGGCGTTGGTTTTTCATTGGAAAAGCCTGCGTCGTCAGGTCCGCGTGGTCGGCGATGTGGAGCCGGTAACGGATGCCGAGGCGGATGCCTATTACGCTTCGCGTCATCGGGATTCCCGCATCGGCGCGTGGGCATCCAAACAATCTCAGCCGTTGGACGGCATGTTCGAGTTGGAAGGGCGGGTTGCTAAATTCGCCGCCAAGTTCGCCATTGGCGATATTCCTCGGCCGGAATTTTGGTCCGGTTTTCGGATCAAACCTAAGCGCATTGAATTTTGGCATGATCGGCCATTCCGTCTGCATGAACGCGTTGTGTATGTCCGCACGGTGGATGGAAACGGATGGGAAAAGGAGCGGCTTTACCCATGACCGTACAGCCGCAACCGCTCAATCAGGATGCTGCCCGGCGCTTGATGACACTCGCTACCTACGCGGCAGTGGCCGTGGCGACGGGGCTGGTGGGCGTAAAGTTTGCGGCATGGCTGGTGACCGATAGTGTCAGTGTGATGTCGACGATGATTGACTCGCTGTTGGACGTCGGCGCGTCGGTGGTCAACCTGTTGGCGGTGCGCCACGCGCTACAACCTGCAGATCAAGAACATCGTTTTGGTCACGGTAAGGCGGAAAGCCTAGCGGGGCTGGCGCAGGCAGCGTTTATTTCGGGCTCGGCGGTATTTTTGTTGTTGCAGGCGAGTGAGCGCCTTTACAACCCCAGTCCGGTGCAAAATACGGTGGTGGGTTATGGTGTCATGGTGCTGGCCATCGTTGCCACCGGCGCGCTGGTGATGTTTCAAAAGTACGCGGCCAAACGCACCGGGTCGGTCGCCATTGCGGCGGATAGCACGCACTACAGCATGGACGTGCTGGTGAATGCCAGCGTCATTCTGGCATTGTTTTTGGCCAATGAGTTTGGCTGGACACTGGCCGATCCGCTGTTCGCCATTGCGATTTCTTTTTACATTCTTCATGGTGCGTATGAAGTCGGCCTTCAGGCCTATCATGTGTTGATGGATCGTGAATTGCCCGACGAAGACCGCGCCAAGATCACCGCCATCGCGCAGGCTCACCCCAAAGTTTTGCACACCCATGATCTGCGCACCCGCCAATCGGGGTTGGATCTGTTCATCCAAATTCATTTGGAAATGTCGCGCGATCTCAGCTTGCTGGAAGCGCATAAGGTGGCGGACGAAGTGATGTTTAAAATCAAAGCGGCTTATCCGCGCGCCGAGGTGTTAACGCACCAAGATCCCCAAGGCATCGAAGAACCGCGTGCTTTTGAAGATTGACGGGCACCGGCCTGTCAAAAGTGGGCCGGGCCTATCCGCAATCGGCCATTTCGAAGACGCTGCCGGATTGAGCCTTGGCTTTGTACATGGCCATGTCGGCGCTGTGGATGAGACTTTCGGCGTCATGGGCGATGCCGGGGCAGATGCTGGCCCCCAGGTTTACGGTGACGTTATGCACATGGTTGTCGATCGTCATGGGCAGAGTCAGGCGCTCGATCAATTTTTGCGCCAGGGTGCGGATTTCCTTGACGTCCTTGATGCCTTCCAAAATCACGATGAATTCGTCGCCGCCGATGCGTGCGACCATGTCGGTTGAGCGCACTGCGGCTTTGAGCCGTTCGCCAAGCACGACCAGCACCTTGTCGCCGATTAAATGACCGTAGGTGTCGTTGATGGCCTTGAATTTTCCGAGATCGATGAAGATCAGTCCCGTGGCAGTGCCATGGCGAATCGCGCGTTTGATAGCCAGTTGCAGGCGCTGTTCGAATAAACCCCGGTTGGGCAGCCCGGTAAGCGGATCGTGGAAGGCCAGATGGCGGTAGCGCTGTTCAGCCTCTTTCCGTTCCGTGACGTCGCGCACCACGCCGATCATGCGCAGGGCCTTTCCGGATTCATCGCTGAGTAGATTACCTGTTTCGTGCAGCCAATGCACTGAACCGTTGGGCCAGGTCACGCGATACTCGACGTCGTGTTTTTGGTTGCGGGTTTCACAGGCGATCTCATTTTCGCGCACATGGGCGCGGTCGTCTGGGTGCACGGCGTTATAAAACAGCGCGTATGACGGCTTGGTCCCCGGTGGCAGGCCGAACATCGGCGCGACGGTATCGGACCAGTGCAGTTCGTCGGTGCCGATGCTCCAATCCCAGGTGCCGATGTTGGCAAATGCCTGGCTGTTTTTATAGCGTTCGTCGCTCAGGCGCAGGCGCTCCAGTTCCAATCGGTCGCTGATGTTGTGGATCAGCCATTGGCTACCTCCTGTTTTGGGGACGGCTTCGGCGAAACGGATTTCGACGGGAAAGCGCACGTCGTCATTGCGCATCGCTGTCAACGAATAGTAG
Organism: Rhodospirillales bacterium; assembly: GCA_024653965.1. GTDB lineage: Bacteria > Pseudomonadota > Alphaproteobacteria > Rhodospirillales > Magnetovibrionaceae > JANLGW01. Next base: position 41,312 of record JANLGW010000077.1, on the reverse strand, counting down.
TGGGCGCGATCATAAGGTGGGCGAAACACTCGCTCGGTCAGAGAGCGCTCGTCGACGGCCTGTTCATGATCAACGAAAAGTGATGTTATTGCGCGCCCGATGAGGCTTTTGGGGCTGTAGGCAAACATATCGGTCATGGCCGGATTGACGGCGAGGATGTGGCCTTGAGCGTCAACGCGTACGTACCCGTCGCGGGTTCGATTCAGCGCGACCGTAAGCAGGTTCAGCAGTTCAGTCGAGTCAGAATGTTCCATGTGGCCTGCCGGGCTGGGGAGGGCATCGGCCATGCTAAAGCATTCTCGCCTCTGATTCCACAGGGATGGAGAGACGAACGTAACGCGGCGGCCCTGGGTATCCCCGGGGCCGCATGTGTATGTTTATTGGCGTCAAATCTTAGTTGAAGGCTTGGCCCGGCTTTACGCCGATTTTCTTTAAGATCATCGCCAGCGGGCAGAACTTCGTAAATGCCGCTTGGAACATGTTGGCGCCGACGAATGCCGGAACGATCAGCCACAGCGGCTCTTGGGTGACATACCACAGGGCCAAGCCTGCCCAGATGACGGTGCCGGCAAAGGCAAAAACAACGCGATCAACGCTCATGGATGTGCTCCTTTAAATTCTTCATCGCCCAACACAGGCGCTTCTCCCCGATTTTGGGTTGATGCAACCTATCGGGATTCGGGTGACGGGTGGTGGTAGCAGGGTGTTACGCACTGCCTTTATTTTTAATTGTTGCTAATTTAGCTTTTGCTAATATATAAAAGCAAGCAGTAAATGTGGAATTGCGCTAAATTCGTGTCCTATCAAATTGTTATGGATTGATTTTGCGTCCAGCTGCCTCAAATACGATGCCGTGATCCAAAGATGCAAACGCCGTGAGGACCACCATGACGACTAAAAAATCCGCGAACTTCGTGTCCTTGGCCTTTCATAGGGCCTTTTATGCGGCCTTGATCTCCGCCGGGATTATGGCAGCGTTGGGAACGACTGCTGTTCAGGCTCAGGATGGTGTCCATACCGTCGCCGTGACCTTGGTCGAAGATCAAAAGGCCGTATTCGCCACGGTGGAAAGCGTCGACGTTGTTGCCGCCCGCGCGCGCATCGGCGGCACCGTGACGGAATTGCTGGTCGATGAAGGTTCGCCGGTGGAAGCCGGGCAGGTCATTGCCCGCGTGGTGGATGAAAAATTGGCGCTTCAGGCCAAATCCATTACGGCGCGCATGCAGTCTGCGGCGTCGCAGCGTGATCTGGCCAGAACCGCGCTGGCGCGTCAGGAACAATTATTTGCCACCGGTTCGATCCCCAAGGCACGGTTAGACGAATCCCGCACCGCCCTGGAAGTGGCCGAGCGCACGCTGAGCGCCGCCCAGGCCGACGCCCAGGTCATGGACCAGACCCGCGTTGAAGGTGATGTTTTGGCTCCGGCACAGGGCCGGGTGTTGAAGGTCAACGTTACTCAGGGTTCGGTGGTGCTGGCGGGCGAGGCGGTGGCCAATATGGCTGCGGATGCGTACATCTTGCGTTTGCAATTGCCCGAACGCCACGCTCGTTTTATCCGCCAGGGCGATCCGGTTCAAGTCGCCGAACGCGGCTTGGAATCGCTGACGCCGGAAAGCGGCGAACAGTTGCGCACCGGGCGCATCATCCAGGTTTATCCCGAAATCAAGCAAGGCCGTGTATCTGCCGACGTGGAAGTCGATAACTTAGGCGACTTTTTTGTCGGTGAACGCATTCGGGTGTGGATCGGCGCCGGTGAGCGCGCCACCATTTTGGTGCCGGAAGCCTATCTCTATAAACGCTATGGCGTGACGTTCGCCAAGCTTGACGATGGCCACGAGGTCGTGGTGCAGCCGGGCCTGCCCCATCCAGGCGGTATCGAGGTGTTGTCCGGTCTGGAAGCTGGCGACATTTTGGTTAAGCCTTAAGGTGGGCGAGGGGATGCACCGATGAAAAACCTCGGAATTTCCGGCCATCTGACCAAATTTTTCCTGCGTTCACCGTTGACGCCGTTGTTGCTGCTGGCTTCGCTGGCGTTGGGATTGGTGGCGCTGTCGGCATTGCCGCGCGAAGAAGAGCCGCAGATTTCGGTTCCCATGGTCGACATCTTGGTCGATGCCAACGGCCTCAAGGCTTCCGACGTGGTGGAACTGGTCACCAAGCCCTTGGAAGACATCGTCAAGGGCGTCAATAACGTCGAGCATGTCTATTCATTGACTGAAGACGACCGTGTCATGGTTACCGCGCGCTTTGACGTCGGCACCGATGAAGACGTCGCGATCTTGCGCGTGCATGACGAAATCCGCGCCAACATTCGTCACATTCCCATCGGCATTCCCGATCCGTTGATCATCGGTCGCGGCATCAACGATGTGCCTATCGTCACCATTACGCTTGCGCCCACGGATGCGCCCACCGGCGCCGGTGCGGATCGTTGGGACGACAATGGGCTGTATAACGTCGCCGAAGAATTGATGCACGAGTTGGTCAAAGCCGAAGACGTGGGCCTGACGTTCATCGTCGGCGGGCGTGCGGATCAAATTCGGGTCGAGCCGGACCTTGAGCGTCTGTCGCTGTATGGCGTAACCTTGAACCAGTTGATCGACAAGGTGGAAAACGCCAACCGTTCGTTCCGCGTTGGTCGGGTGCGCGATGGCGGCAAGGCCATGAGCGTGATGGCAGGGCAGACCTTGTTGGGCATGCCCGACATCGGTCTGCTGATGATCACTGCGCGCGACGGTCGTCCGGTTTATGTCAAAGACGTAGCCAACGTGGTGGTCGGCGCGAAACCCGAAGAACACCGCGTGTGGCACATGGTAAAATCTAAGGACGGATTGGATATGCGTCCCGCCGTGACGCTTGCCGTCGCCAAACGCAAGGGCGCCAATGCGGTGTTGGTCGCCGACGAAATCGTGCAGCGTTTGGATCAAGTCAAGGGCTCGATCCTGCCGCAAGACGTGGTTGCGACGATCACCCGCAACTACGGCGAAACGGCTACCGAAAAATCGGACGAATTGCTGTTTCATTTAGGGCTGGCCACGATCTCCATCGTATTGCTGGTGGGCTGGGCGCTCGGCTGGCGCGAGGGTGCGGTGGTCATGGTGGTGGTGCCGACAACCATTTTGCTGACCTTGTTTGCATCATACATGATGGGGTTCACCATTAACCGCGTGAGCCTGTTTGCATTGATCTTCTCCATCGGTATTTTGGTCGACGACGCCATCGTGGTGGTGGAAAATATCGTGCGCCATTGGCGCATGGGCGGGCACAAAAATCCGCTGCGTTCCACTGTGGAAGCGGTAGCCGAAGTGGGCAATCCCACCATCGTCGCCACACTGACCATCGTGGCGGCGTTGCTGCCGATGATGTTCGTTTCCGGCCTGATGGGGCCGTATATGAGCCCCATTCCCGCCAACGCTTCCGCGGCGATGGTGTTTTCGTTCTTCGTTGCGGTGATCATCACGCCGTGGCTGTTGTTCAAAATCACCTATTGGCGCAAATCTGTTCCCCAAGATGACGGCCTTAGTCCGATCGAGGATGGCGAGGCGTCGGACGCTACGCACGGTCCCGGCGTGTTTGGCGATTTTTACAAGCGCGTAGCGGTGAAGATGCTCAAAGGGCGGCAGAACTCCAAACGCCTGTTGATCATCACCGGCATCGCTACGGCGCTGTCGGTGGGCCTGTTCGCGGTTAAGGCGGTGACGGTGAAGCTGTTGCCGTTCGACAACAAATCCGAATTGCAGGTGGTGGTCGATCTGGCGGAAGGCTCCAGCCTGGAAGTCACCGACCGTGTGCTGCGCGACGTGGCGACGCGTCTGGCGGGGCTTGAAGAAATGGTCTCCATGCAGGCCTATGCGGGCACGGCCATGCCGTTCAACTTCAACGGATTGGTGCGCCACTATTATCTGCGCTCCGAACCCTGGCAGGGTGAATTGCAGATCAATCTTGCGCCGAAGGATGAGCGCGACCGTCAGAGCCATGACGTGGCGTTGGACGTGCGCCGATTACTCGCAGATATGGCCGTGCCGCAAGGCGCTTCGATCAAAGTGGTGGAGGTTCCGCCGGGACCGCCGGTGCTCTCAACGCTGATGGCCGAAGTTTATGGCCCTGATCCCGAGGCGCGCCGCGCTGCCGCAGGCAAGGTGCGCGCTGCATTTGAGAGCGTGGATTTTGTCACCGACGTAGACGATAGCTCGGGCCATCCGGAAACGCGGGTGCGTCTGGAAATCGATCAGGAAAGCCTTGAATTTCACGGCGTGCAGGAACGCGATGTTTACGACACCATCGCCACCTTGGTGGGCGGGCGCTCGGTCGGTTATTCGCAACGCGGCGAGGGCGTGAACCCAATTGAAATTGCCATTCGTCTGCCTAAGGAAAGTTTGGCGATGACCGAACGGTTGTTGTCTACGCCGATCCCGGCCCCCGGTCCGGCGGGCGATACGGGCCGTGTGGTGGAACTGGGCGACGTGGTGCGTGTGGTGCGCGAACAGGCTTCTTATGCCTTGTTCCGGCGCGATGGTCACTTTGCCGAATTGGTGACGGGGGAACTGGCAGGTAGGTTCGAAGCGCCGATTTACGGCATGTTTGCAGTCGAAGATGTACTTGCCGAGAACGGCTTTGATAATATTCAAATTGCTTATGCCGGTCAGCCCAAGGATGAAAGCGGCATAACTTTGTTGTGGGACGGCGAGTGGGAGGTCACCTATTTCACCTTCCGCGACATGGGGCTGGCCTTCGTCTTCGCGCTGGTGGGCATCTATCTGTTGGTGGTGGGGCAATTCGGCAGCTTCAAATTGCCGTTGGTGATTTTGACCCCGGTGCCGCTGACGCTGATCGGCATCATGATCGGGCATTGGCTGTTCGGCGCGCCATTTTCGGCCACCTCGATGATCGGCTTCATCGCGCTTGCGGGCATCATCGTGCGCAATTCGATCCTGTTGGTGGATTTCATCCGCAAGGAACAGGCATCGGGCGCGCCGCTGCGCGATGTGTTGATTGCGGCGGGCACCATTCGTTTCAAACCGATCTTTCTGACCGCCGTGGCGGCGATGATCGGTGCGGCATTTATCCTGGCCGACCCGATTTTCCAGGGCTTGGCCATTTCGATGGTATTTGGCCTTGCCAGTTCGACCGCGCTGACGCTGCTGGTGATCCCCGCTATTTATATCGTATTGCGCGACGACGGGCGGGAAATGCTGACTAAGGGCTGAGTAATCTTGCTGACCTTGCACGCATAGGCCACAAACCTGAAAAGCCGCCATATTGGCGGCTTTTCTTTTCGCGCGATGGCGCTAACATAAGCCTCATGCAAGTCGAAGATCAGTCCGCGATTGTCACGTTTTTATCGAGCCCCGAGGCCTTTGCCGACGGGACCAAAACCGTGGGCCGAGCGAGCACGCATATTTCGGAAATTTTTATCGGCGATACCCGTGTTTACAAACTCAAGCGTGCGGTGAAGTATCCGTATCTGGATTTTTCCACCAAGGATCTGCGTCTCAAGTTTTGCGAGGCCGAGGTGCGCCTCAATCGCCGCACCGCGCCGGATTTGTATCTCGGCATCAAGCCTATCACCTGCGATGACGTGGGCGGTTATCACATCGGTCACGCTGGGCAGGTGGTCGATTGGGTGGTGGAGATGGCGCGGTTTGAACAAGACCAGTTGTTCGACCGCTTAGGCGAGGTGGGCAAGCTGAACCGTCACCTGATGGAGCATCTGGCCGACAATATCGCAACGTTCCATGCTCATGCCCAGGCGCGTCAGGATGGCGGCGGGCGGGCGGGCATCGCCATGACCATCGAAGGCAATGCCAAAGCGTATGCTGAAAATGGTCGGGGCCGGGTGGATCAAGGAAAAGTGGCGATCTTGACCGAGATGCAGCACGCCGAGTTGGCCGAGCTCTCGGTGCTGTTGGAAAATCGCCGCATGAGCGGCTGTGTGCGCCACTGTCACGGCGATATGCATTTGGGAAACATCTATTTGCGCGCCGACGGCGAGCCGGTGCTGTTCGACGCCATCGAATTCAATGAAGCCTTCGCCACCATCGACGTGCTGTACGATCTGGCGTTCTTGTTGATGGATTTGGATCGGCGGGGATTGAGCACCTTGGCCACCGTGGTGATGAACCGCTATATGGATATTACCGGTTCGGCGTGGGGACTAATCGCGTTGCCGTTGTTTTTGAGCCTGCGCGCCGCGATCCGTTCGCATGTGGCCTGCACCCAGGCCGCAAGCATCGATGATGTGGCCGTGCAGCAGGCCAAGACCGCTGAAGCGCGTGAATACCTGGACATGGCGTTGGAATATTTGCATGTGCCCGAGCCGCGCCTGATTGCCGTGGGCGGGCTATCAGGAAGCGGCAAGTCTCGCGCGGCGCGTGAATTGGCCTGTCATGTGGGCGGTCATCCGGGTGCCAGGGTGGTGCGTTCCGATGTGCTGAGGAAGCGTATCGCGGGGGTGCATCCGTTGGATAAGCTGGGGCCGGAGGGCTACAGCGCCCAAATGACGCAAAAGACCTATCAGGCGGTCTTCGACGAAGCGCGCACGGTGCTCGCCACCGGGCATTCGGTTATCGCCGACTGCGTTTTTTCCAAACCCGAAGAGCGTGCAGCTATCGAGGCTGTGGCCGCCGAGATGGAAGCTCCCTTTATCGGTTTGTGGCTGGAAGCAGATCCCAAAATCATGCAAAGCCGGGTCGAAGCGCGCACCCACAATGCTTCCGATGCGGATGCCGAAGTGGTGAAAATGCAGCTTGGTTACGATCTGGGCGCGATCAACTGGAATCGCATCGACAGTTCCGGCACCCGCCAACAGACCGACGCTTTGATGCGCAAGGCGATCGGGCTGGAAGATTGATCGTCCTATCGGTATCGTAGTCGTGATATGATGAGGGGGTGTCCTCAGGGAGAATCCGATGTCTATTCGTTCCATTCTTGTGTCGCTTGACGGCGCCCCAGACAATTTGCAGTTGCTGCGTACCGCCTTGGATGTGGCGCGGGGGTTTTCCGCCCATCTTGACGCCCTGCACGTGCGGGCGGATTCCCGCGATATCGCGCCGATGTTTGGCGAAGGCATGTCGGGTCAAATGATGGAAGAAATGATTGCCTCTGCCGAGCGTGCGGTGGATGCCGATGCCAAGGCGGTTGAGGCCTTATTTCGCGAAGCGGTGGGTGTGGACGATTTTGCCCATTGGCTGACGCTCGACGGGCGCGAGGATGAGATCGTGGCTTGGCGCGGTCGCCTAGCGGACCTGATCGTCACCCAACGCTCTGGGGGAGAAGGTACGCCGATGCGCGAGTTGACCTTGAACGCGGCGCTGTTTGAGACGGGCCGTCCGGTGTTGGTGTTGCCGCCTGCTTATCACGGCGGAGCATTGGGACGCACTATCGCCATCGCTTGGAACGGCACCGCCCAGGCGGCGCGCGCGGTTCATGGCGCGATGGCGTTCATCACCCGCGCGACACAGGTTCATGTGCTGACGTGCGAAAGCACACGCACCAAAGTGACGGCGGCGGATGAACTGGCGGATTATTTGAAGCGCTGGGGCGTTACCGCCCAGGTTCACGCTTTTCCCCCTTTGGAAGGCGAAGTCGGCACCGCAATTTTGGCCGAAGCCGTCAAATCAGGCGCGGACATGGTGGTGTGCGGTGCTTATTCCCATGCACGCCTGATGCAGGCGGTACTGGGCGGCGTCACCACGCATATGATGGACGGCGCCCCCTTGCCGGTGCTGTTTAGCCATTGATGACACTGGAAAGCGGGGCGGCTTTCCTCTAACGTCAGGTCCATGAGCACAGAGCGCAAGATTGTCGTCATTACCGGTGCATCTCGAGGCATCGGCTTTGCCACGGCCACGTTGTTTCTGGAACGGGGCTGGCGCATCATCACCTGCGCGCGCGGTGATGTTGAAGAAGCCTCTCAAGGTAATCCCAATTGGATCGCGCACATTCCCACCGACTTGGCGGATGCCGAAAGCGTTAAGGCCTTCATTGCTCGTGTCAACGAATTGCTGGATGGCGGGCCACTGCATGCGTTGGTCAACAATGCGGGCCTGTCGCCTAAAACACCCTACAAAGAGCGCCTTGGCTGCCTTAACGGCGATCTGAGCGCGTGGCGTGAAGTGTTCGAGATCAATATGTTTGCGGCGTTGCGTCTGTCGCGGGGCTTTGCCTCGGCGTTGCATAAGGGCCAAGGCTCTGTCGTCAACATCACCTCGATCGCCGGGCATCAGATTCATCCGTTTGCGGGTTCGGCATATTCCATTTCCAAGGCGGCGTTGAGCGCCATGACGCGCGAACTGGCCGGAGAATTCGCGGCGCTGGGGGTGCGCGTCAATGCGGTGGCCCCGGGTGAAATTGAAACTTCGATGATCCAGCCGGAATATGAAGCCTTAATCCCGCGCATCCCTCTGGACCGTATGGGCCAGCCGCGCGATGTCGCTTCGACGGTCTATTATTTGTGCAGCGAAGATGCCGCCTACGTTACCGGCACCGAAATATGGGTTACCGGCGGGCAGCATATGTATTAGGGTCCGGCCCCATTATTCTGATCCGGTTTGGTTTGCGAAAATCGTTTTCCGGCAAGGAAAAGGCTCGCCGGAAGTGCCGTTCCACTTTCAAGAGCCTTTGACGCTGTCCGGGGAGCGATTTTCGCAAATCCCTCGGACGGGACCATTTTTTGCTTGGACATTGTTGGCAAGCCCTTGTAATGGCTTACATTACGGCGGTCTTCCCGCCTCGTCCACGCGAAAAATCGTCTCCGCCAAACCGATCACAATAATGGGGCCGGACCCTAAACCCCGCCCCTGACGTGAGGGACGGGGTTTTCATTTGCGCCCGGTTTGGCGAGACGGGTTAGACGACCTTTTTCAATTCGACGATAAATTCGTCCATTTCGTGGCCGAGCAGTTCGCCCTGTTTGGACAGTTCGCTCGCGGCGGTGAGCACCTCGCCAGCGGCGTGCCCCGTTTCGCCGGCGGCGCTGGTTACCTGGGTGATGTTGGTCGTCACCTCGGATGTCCCGGCGGCGGCCTGTTCGACGTTGCGGGCGATTTCCTGGGTGGCGGCGCCCTGTTCTTCGACGGCGGCGGCAATCGCCGAGGCGATTTCGTTCATTTGGCGGATGGTTCCACCGATGGAACCGATGGCCTGTACGGCGTCATGGGTCGCTGTTTGAATGCCCGAAATGTGGTCGGAGATTTCTTCCGTCGCCTTGGCGGTGGCGTTGGCTAGGTTTTTCACTTCCGATGCCACGACGGCGAAACCTTTGCCCGCTTCGCCCGCGCGCGCCGCTTCGATGGTTGCGTTCAGCGCCAGCAGGTTGGTTTGGTTGGCGATGTCCGTAATCAAGGCGACGACTTCGCCGATTTTCTGCGCGGCCTGCGCTAGGCCTTGAACCTTGTCATTGGCGCCATCGACCTCGATCACGGCGGCCCCGGCAATTTGCGTGCTTTGGGAAACTTGGCGGGAAATTTCAGAGATCGAGCTGGACAGTTCTTCCGCCGCAGAAGCAACGGTCTGCACGTTGGCGGATGCTTGTTCTGCCGCGGCGGCGACGGCGACCGACTGTGTAGAGGTTTGCTGCGCCGTTCTTTCCATCGTTTGCGCTGTTGCTTGCAGTTCGGTTGAAGCCGAAGCGACGGTGTCGACGACGCCTTTCATGTTGGCTTCAAAGTTTTCTGCGACGCCCTTAAATTGGACAACTTTGTCTTCCATCGCTTGCGTGGCGTTGTTGATCACGCGGCTGGCACCGAGGAAGCTGCCGGTCATGCCCTTTTCGAGAATGCGGCGGTAGTATTTGTTGTCGCGCACATGTTCCAGGCAAGCCTGGGATTCACGAACATAAGCGTCGCAGCGGTCAATCAACAGATTGATTGCATTAAGCAATTCTCCGGCTTCGCCTTTTTCCGTAATGCCGATGACGCGGGCCTCAAAATCGCCTGCGGCCACGGCCTTGCAAGCGGCCAAAGCTTTTTTGATCGCGTTGGAGTTACTGCTACCAAACATGTTTTTATGATCCTTTTGATTCACCGATGATTGGCGAAAATGGGGGGCCGCCTTGTGGGTAGTGTTTATAGGATACCGGCAATAAATTCGTCGTATTCAACACCTTTTTGCGCCAGAAGGCCCGTCAATATTTTCATCGACGCCGCCATGCCGTCCTTGCTGTTGGAATGTTTATTTTCTTCGGCCAGCAGTTGCCGGTAAAGCGGGGTGATCGTGCTGTCGAGAATTTGACGGTTTGGGGTGCGCCGATTCGAGTGGTACCCGATGATGTTGCCATTGGCGTCGCGGCTGGGCGTGACGTGGGCCAGAACCCAATAGTGATCGCCATTGGCGGAACGGTTGACGACGTAGGCGAAGATTTCGCGCCCGCTTTCGATGGTATCCCATAACAATTTGAAGATGCAGCGAGGCATGTTGGGGTTGCGGATCATGCTATGCGGTTGGCCCAGGCATTCTTTTTCGGTGTAGCCGGCGAGTCTCAGGAAAACGTCGTTGACGTAGGTCAGTCGGCCTTTGGTGTCAGTTTTGCTGACGATAATTTCATCGTCGTTAAAAAAACGTTCTACGCCAGTGAGGTGTGCACTTGTAGCCATAGTTCCTCCAAAAAAACAGAATCAAACATCCCTAATGTGGGATGGGTGTCTGAAAGCCCAAACGAAAATTAGCACGATTCTAATTAATTGCTTATCGCTTTTAAAATAAACGAAGTTGTTTAATATGTGGAAAGCACAATCGATGATCGTGTAAGGCTAGGCTGCAGGGGGCCTGAGTTATCCACATTTATCCACACGATGGGCGTCGAACCATACACATTTTGGGGTTTTACTAGGCCAAAAAGCCCCAATAATATCAATATCTAGTACATTGTTCCTGTTTACCGCCCTATATGACGGGTGTATTCTCCTGCACAAAGATTGACCGGGGGCAGCCACACATGGCCGAAGACAGACAAGGGCAAATGAACTCGAGCCACAAAGACGGGGCGTCAGGCGCTACGGCTGGGGATGCGTTTAACCTCGGCGTGACGGAAGCCGAGCTTCGGCCTGCATTGACGCCATCGGCGCCGCTGGAATTTGACGAATTCAAACAGCCGTTTTTCCTGCGTCACCGGGTGGCCTCGGCTTTGGGCGTACTGGTTAGTGCCGGTTGGTTGTCGGCAAGCGTCTGGTATATCCAGGCTTACATCGGTTGGGCGTTTGTATTGGAACTGCTGCCCCACGAGTTGGGCGGTTTGGCGGCGGGCGTGATTACGCCCCTGGCATTACTGTGGACGGTGGTGGCTTTGTTCGAGCGCGGCCATCAGTTGCGTGCCGAAACCGCGCACCTGCGTTGGCAGATCAATCAGCTGACCTACCCCTCCGATCGTGCCGAAACGCGGGCCAAGGAAATATCTGAAACGTTGCGCCGTCAGGCGCGCGAATTGTCTAAGGCTTCCGATGAAGCTGCCGCACGCGCCGAGGCGGTGCATGATCAGGTGCGTGAACGCGCGTTGGAATTGGCGCGGGTGAGCCAGGACGCGGATTTGCGCGCCCGTGCAGTATCCGAAGCGTTGGCGCGTCAGACCGAAGATCTGCGTCAGGTTTCGGAAAAAGCCGAAAGCCGTGCACGCGATGTAAGCGATGTGCTGCACCGGCGCACCCACGACATGGCCACCGCTACCGATCGCGCTTCAACCCGGGCTGAAGACCTAACGGAAGTGTTGGGTCGGCGTATTTTGGAATTGACCGAAACCACGGATAGCAGCACGCGCCACGCCCGTGATGTCGCGGACCTGTACCATGAACGCACCCAGGATTTGGCGCGAATTTCAGCCGAAACGGCGGCGCGCGCCGAAGGTGTCGGCGAGGTCTTGGCGGAACGTATCATGACCATTTCTTCGACCACGGTGGAGGCGGTGGAACGTCTTGAGACCGGGTCGGAATTGATTTCCGCCATGGGTACGGAATTGGCGGCGCGCGGCGATCGCATGGAAAGCCAAAGCAACCGTATCGGTGAATCCTTGCGCAGACACCAAGCCGATTTGGAGCGCGCGGCATTGGATGCTGCGTCGCATGCGAACGAAGTGGAAGGCAGTTTGCATCGTCAGACGCAGGCATTGACCGAAACTGCTGATAAGGTTGCCGCGCGTGTTAAGGACATATCACAAACCATGGGCGAACACGCCTCCGATTTGGTGGCGGCGTCCGATCTGGTCGCGTTGCGCATGAAAGCCGCGGGTGAAGCCTTTAAGGCCGAGGCCAAGTCGTTGGTGCATAGCGCCGATGGCGCAGCCCGGCAGACGGCGGATGTGCGTGAGATTCTACGTCAAACCTCGATGGATTTGAGCAATATTTCCATGCGCGCCTTGGATCAGGTGGAAACCGTGGCCAAAACGCTTGAGGCTCGTGCCACTTTCTTGCACGCCACTGGCGACGCCAGCGAAGCGCGCGTCTTGGCTGCGGCCGAAGTGCTTAAAACGCAGGCCAAGGATTTGCGTGAAATTGCCGATGGCTCGGTCGAGCGCTTAGATAAGGTCGTGGGAGCTTTGCATGTCGGGGCCGCAAATGTAGATGGCGCATCGGAGAAATCCCGCGTGGCGTTGTTGGAAGCGACCCGTATCATGGAAGATGGCGCTCAGCGGGTGACCGCTGGCGCGCAAACCAGCGTTACGGCGATCGCATCGGTGGCGCGCACCATGAAAGACGGCCTAGACAGCATTAACTCGTCAAGTGTCCGAACGGGCGAAATTACGGATGCCTTCCGCCGCAATTTAGCGGAAATCAGGGACGTTTCGGAACGTGCGGTGCATTCCATCTCTGAATTGGGCGATACGGTTCAAGATCGCTCGCGCATCTTGGAGGGCATCACTTCGCACGCCGCCGAAAACCTTGAAGATGCTGGCGATGGGCTACAAAAGCGCACCGAGCATATGATTTTCATTGCCGCCCGCACCGGCAAGCTGATCGCGTCTGCCTCTGAAAATCTGTCCGAGCGTAGCGACCAGTTGGAAGACACCGCCGAACGCGCCGAGGAACGGTTGCGCCAGTTGGGTGACGCCGTGCGCCAACGCTTGAGCGAACTGATGGAAAGTTCAGACAGCGCGACGGATCGTCTTGTCAGCGTATCGCGTACCTTGGAAGGGCAAACCGAAAGCGTGGAGCGCGTGACTTCCGCCGCAGTTGCCGACGTCGACAAAGCCACCGCCGCGTTGATGGATCGTTCGCGTGAGGTGGGGTCCGCTTCTGATCGTGCGGCTCGCTTGATTTCATTGGTGTCCGACGCTCTGTATCGTCAAACGGCGGGTCTTACGGATGCCTCCAAGCAGGCGGCGGAACGCATTGACGGAATGGGCGTAACCCTAAAACAACATGCCCGCGACTTGGATGATTTGGGTACTCGCGCCACCGATCGCTTGCTTGATACCGGTGAAAAATTAAAGGATAGCGCATTTAGCCTACAGGCGGTGACCGATGAATCGGTTTCGCGTGTGCGCCAAGTCTCGGATACCTTGCTCGAAGGTGAGCGCATCGTTAGCCAACGGGTTGATGCCGCGGAACGTGAATTGGAAGGGTTGTCGCGCCACTTGCAAGAACGGGCCGATGATGCCATTCGCGCCACGCATTCCGCGAGCGATCGATTGGAAGGCATTGCCGAGACGTTCCAGCGCCATACTTCCAAGTTGGATACGACGATCGACACGGCCAGTGTGCGGTTGGAAGACATCGGCGGGTTGCTGTCGCGTCGCACGGACGACTTGACCAATGTTTATACCCGTGCCTCGGAACATATCCGCACGTTCTCTGAAGACATGCACAGCCAAGCTACGGGCCTAATGGAAGTCTCGGATTTGGCGGCCAGTAAGTTGGGCGCGGTGGGCGCACGTTTGAACGAAGAAGTCCACGGCGTGAATCAGTCTGTCGATAAGGCGGCCAAGCTGATTGATCTGGTAACCCATGCCTTCCATCACCAGACCTCGGATCTTAGCGCGGCATCGGCCCAGGCGGCGGCCGAGTTGGAACGGGTTACCGACCAAGTGCGTCGGTCCACCGCCGATATGAACACGGTTTCCGACTTGACCGTGCGCAGCTTAGGGACTGCTGGAGAGAACCTGCGTCAACACTTGAACGAATTGGGTGCGGCATCGTCGCAGGCCACGACCAAGATGGAAGGTGTGGCCGACGCGCTGCGTTATCAAGGCCGTGAAGTTATCGCGGTATCGGAAGAGGCGCTTTCTAAACTTAGCCAGATGAGCGATTCACTGGGTAGGCAGAGTGAAGATTTGGGCCGCATTACCGACAGTTCCTTGGACCGCATCAGCGTATTCGCCAAGAATATTCAACATCACACCGCCGAAAGTGCGGACGAAGCAGAAAAACTGTCTGCGAACATCAGCGCGACGCATGAGCGTGTGCGTGGCCAGTTGAGCGAACTCAACCGCATGTACAACAAGGCGCAACAGGGCGCGGGTATGCTGGGTGAGGCGTTGGAAAAGCAAAGCGATATTGTCGCCCAATCGACCGAGCGTTCGTTGGCGCGTGTGGTGAGTTGGGATAAGACACTACGCGAGCGCGTCAACGAATTGACGCGGGTCTCGGAAATCGTTTCGCGCCAATTGGAAGGCGTGGGCGCAAAAGTCAGTCAAAACACGGAAAGTTTGCTCACCGCAACGCAAAAAGCCCAAGAACTCAATCAGGTCTTGGACACCACTTTGGGCCGCGCGCATACCGAAGATTTCATGCGCCGCGCGGCGTTCATTGCGGAAAAGCTGCAGTCGTTGGCGGTGGACATGGCGCGCGTTGCGGAAGTGCCCATTACCGAAGACGATTGGCGGCGGTTCAACAAGGGCGAGAAGGGTATCTTCGTTCGCAAGATGTTGGGCTTTAAGGAAAAGAATGTGCTGTCCGCAATCAAGGCCCTGTATCAGGACGACGGCGATTTTCGCGATTATGTGGGCCGTTATGTGGGTGAGTTCGACGCCATGCTCGCTCGGGCGCGCGAAGGCGATCACGATGGCATATTGGAAAACACGTTTCTTTCGTCCGATACGGGTAAGTTGTTTATGGTACTTGCCAAAGCCCTGGGCCGCGATCTATAAGTATGCTTATTGATTGATCTATTTCGGGGGAGGGTCCCTATATCAGGGGGCCCCATCTTGGGCGGAGACCTTAGGGTTTCCGCCCTTTTTTTGCTTATTGCGCAAGCTTTTGCGCTTGGCGAACCCGCGCCAGCACGATGTCGGGCATATCCAAGTCGTCGCCTAAGGGGGGGATGTAAAGGATGCGCTGCCCACCGTGGACCATCTCATTGACCAGCCGTTGATTTAAGGTGTCTTGAAATTTGGCATCGTTTGGTTTGAACCCGATGGCGAGCGGAATATCTTGGCTGCCATGAAAGCCGTCTGAGATGAGGAATGGCAAAAAGATGATGGTTTGTGCATCGGTGAGGTTGCGCCAGTTTTTCACGAATGGCGCCTCTTCCAAGTAGGCGGTGACGGTGGAGATGTTGACTCCGAAGGTGCTTAGCTCGTTGGCGACGCCTTCGGTGCGGATGAACGATTCCCGGCTTTTGGTGGAGCCGTGACCGACGACAATCAGTGCCGCCTCATCTTCATCCAGCGCCAGCGACGACATCACGCCTTTGACGCGGTTGGCGATAATGCGCGCTACCAGCGGATGCGTGCCGACGGGTTCGGTTAGAAAAACGCGTTGATGCCCCTTGGGGCCGATGCGTTCGGTCACCCGCCCGGTGAGGCCCAGCGCATCGGGCAGCTTGCGGGTGGTGACATATCCGCTGACCGCCATGTTCGGAACAATGTAAATTTCCGGTGCATCAAGGCCATTCAGCACATCGGCGATAAACGGTTTTTCGGTCAAAAATCCCACGGATACTTCAGCGAACATATCCATTGCGGTGATGGCCTGGGCAATTTTTCGTGTTGCGGTGCGCCCGCCTCGGCTGTTCGGCGATCCATGCGCGGCGATCAGCAGTGCTGCATGCCGAAGGTCCGGCGGGCGTGGCGCATCTTTGACCATGGATGCTTAAGTTTCATCATCCAGCACGCATTGATGCGCCTGGGTATGCCAGCCGATGGTATTGGCCAAGTCCACGACCTTGCCGATGATCAGCAACGACGGCGCTTTCAGCTCCGCGCGGTGGATGCACTGGGGCAGTTTTTCCAAGGTGGTGAGAATGGTGCGCTGTTCCGGCGTGGTGCCGCGTTCGATGCCCGCAGCCGGAGTGTCGGCAGGCAGTCCAGCTTTGATCAGTTCGCTGGAAATTTTTTCGATGTTGATCAGCCCCATATAGATCACCAGTGTGGTGTTGGGATCGGCCAAACTTTGCCAGTTCAAGTCTAAGTGTTGGCCTTCGCGGCAATGTCCGGTGACAAAACGCACGCCCGTGACCAAGCCCCGGTGGGTCAGCGGAATGCCCGCATACGCTCCACATCCCGCCGACGCGGTGATGCCGGGCACGACTTCAAAATTGATGCCGTGTTCGGCCAGCACAATGGCTTCTTCGCTGCCGCGGCCGAAAATGAACGGATCGCCGCCTTTGAGCCGCACCACGACTTTATTTTGTTTGGCCAGATCGACTAAGGTTTGGTTGATTTCCTCTTGGGGCATGAAATGATCGCGGGCGGCCTTGCCCGCAAAAATCTTTTCGGCGTGGGCGGGAACCATGTCCAAAATTTCGTCCGACACCAGGCGGTCATAGACCACCACGTCGGCTTTTTTCAAGCATTCTGCAGCCTTGAGGGTCAGCAAACCCGGATCGCCGGGGCCTGCGCCAACGATGAACACATGCGGTTTGGTCGGGGGTTTTTGGGCTTCGTTCAAGGTCAAAATCCTTTAAGTCAATTATCCGGCCACTTGCGCAGGCGAGGGAGCGCCGTTGCGGGCGTGTTTTAAGCGGCGCACAAATGCGGTGAACGGTTCCGCCCAGCGGCACCGGCTGGTGTCGCGCAGGTGTGCGTACCCGGCCACCAAATTGTACAGGACGATACCGTCCTGGGAGCCATTGACGCCGCGCCCCCGCGAGACGTCATAAGCGAATGTGAGATCGCCGGGCAGATTTTCCAAGGTCGAATGATGAAATTCGTGCGCCGGAAGGCTACCTTGAGCGTCGCTTCCCTGCACCGGCCAGGGATGGGCGGCGGTGGCCTTCAGGCGCACATAGCCCCGGCCCTGGGGGCGTGGATGCATTAAGGCGTCACCGGGAACGATGCCCACCATATCGCGCTGTGCATCGCCCCAGATGATCGAACGGCTGAGATACATCAATCCGCCGCATTCGGCATAGGTGGGCAGGCCCGCTTCGATGGCGGCTTTGATCCGTCCGCGCAGGGTCTGATTGGCCGATAGCTTATCCATTTGGGTTTCGGGGAATCCTCCGCCCAAAAACAGCCCGTCGCAGGTGGGCAGGTAAACGTCTTTCAGGGCGTTGAAATATATAATGCGCGCGCCCGCGCGTTTCAGGGCCTCTAAGTCGTCGGCATAATAAAAGCCGAACGCGGCATCCTTGGCGACGGCGATGCAGACGTCCATTTGTTGCCCATTATCCGGTGCGGAACTTGGGGCGGCTATGGGGGGGGCCGCGTTGGCGATCGCCAGTATACGATCGACGTTAACTTGTTCTTCAACGGCCCGCGCCAGTAAGTCGATGCGTGCGCGGGCATGGGGGTATTCATTGCTGGGGATCAGGCCGATGTGACGCTCATCCACGCCTAGGTGTTCGTCGCGTTTGATCGCCCCCAGCACTTCGATGTCGGTATAACGTTCGATGGCCTTGATCAATTTGTCTTCGTGGCGCGGGCCTAAAACCTTGTTTAAGATCACGCCTTGGATATTGACCTCTGGGTCGAATAGGCGATAGCCCATTAACAACGGCGCTACTCCGCGCGTAATGCCCGAAGCATCAACGACCAAGATTACCGGCGCACTCAACAGTTTGGCCAGCGCCCCATTGGAATCGGAGCCTTCGATATCCACGCCGTCATACAGTCCTTTGTTGCCTTCAATCAGCGAAAGATCTGCGCCTTGGGCTTTGGCGGCGAAAAAGGCCAAAATTTCTTCGTTGGATTGGGTGTTGAAGTCCAGGTTGAAACACGGTTTTCCAGCCGCTTCGCCCAACCATTTTGGATCGATATAGTCAGGCCCTTTTTTGAACGGCTGCACGTTTAGCCCCCGCGCGGCGAAAGCTCGGGCCAGACCGGTCGCAACCATGGTCTTGCCCGAAGATTTGTGCGCGGCGGAAATGAAAACGTGGCCCATGGCGGTGTTTTTCGATCCTCGTTAGGCGGCTTTAAACAGGCGCGAGGTGTCGCGTTTGTCCCACAACGCCTGGGCCTGGGCGATGGCGTCATCGGGGCTGGCGGCGCGGCCCATCAGGCGCAGTATGTAAGCGGCGGTGCCGATCACGGCGGCAATGCCGTATTCGTCGCTTTCTTTGCCTGCCCAGATGTTGGGTAGGCGCGAAAGGTCCATTACTTCTTCCTTTTCGTAGTCGTGATCGGGGATCATGGGCGGCCACTGTTCTTCGCTCAGTTCGCCATTGTGCAAATATTGCACCACCACCGGCTTGTGCGGGCGGCGTTCGGCTTCGCCGCCTTCGCCCTTGAACACGGCCATGTGCTTTTGCCCCAGCAATTGCGCGGTGTCTCTGTGGACATCGCGGTAGGCGGGGTGAAATACGGTTTGCAGTTCGTGCGCGGCGTTGAACGGATTGATCATGCGCGCAAAGGTGTTGACCGGCGAGCGCACGCCCAAGATGGGTTTAAGCTCGATGATGTCTTGCAGGCGCGGCACGAAGTTGCGTAGCGGCAGATAGGCGAAGTTGGTGGCGCGGATCTGTTCGGCGGCCTCGCTCAACGAGCCCGCGTGCGGCACGCCCAACTGGGCCAGCGCTTGGGACGAAAACAGACGGCCTTCGGTGTGGCCCTCGGTGCCTTGCATGCAGATGGTGACGCCATTTTGCGCCAGCAGATTGGCCGCCAGCAAGTACCACGGCAACTGGCGTTTTTTGCCCGAGTAAGTCGCCCAGTCGAGGTCTACGGTAGGGGCGTTGGCGGGCACCTGGATGGTATCGCGTACGGCGCGCACGAAACCCGCACCTTCGCCTGCCACTTCGGTTCGCAGCCGCAAGATGCACAAAAACGCGCCCAGTTGCAGGGGCTCGACGTCGCCGGAAAGGATCAATTTTGCGGCGGCATACATTTCTTCTTCGTCCAGCGGCCTCGATAGATTGGGGCCGCGTCCGATGATGCGGATGTATTGGGCGAAGGGATGTTCGGTCATGGCGTATGAGGTTCCATAGTTTAATTGCCCCCAGGGGCGGAAACGGCACGGGGGGCCAGGGTCGGATCGCTTTAGGTGAAACCGCCTTAGCGTTTCCAGCTAAAGCGTGAATCCGCCCCTATCCATGTGCTAGAGGGCGATTCACGCAATGGGTTGAAGCAAGAATGCTTCAACCCATTGCGATCGCACTCTAAGCAATATGGCCTAGGTCCCCCCGAAAAACCAGTAATTTACCATTCGGCAAATTAGCTAAATGGTGCATCTTCGATATGGTGGTCGAGAGAGCGGCTGATGCGGATATGGGCGTCAGACAGGCTGACCGGCAGCAGCGGTAGGTATTTTACCGCCACCGCGACGATGAGCAGCGCCGTGGCAATGCCGGACAGTCCCAGCACCACTTCCGGCAGGCTCGGCGCATAGCCATGCACCTGACCGTCGAAGAAGCTGGAAGAAACTTCCATGCCGGGGAACATCTGCAGCGGGAACGCCTGGCCCCCGACGATAATGACGTAAAGCTGCGCCAGACCGCCGACAATCACCATCATCGAGGCGATGGAGATGCCCTGACAGGTGCGCCCCGTGGCTGGGTTGAACAGCAACGCCAGCGGGAAAACGCTGCCAATGCCGATCTGCACCACCCAAAATAGGAAGGTGTAGATGCCGCCATCCATTAAAATGAAGCGCTCAACGCCCATATGCTCGGCGGCGTAGAGGTTGGTCAGGTGCATCGCAGCGGTGAAATACAGCACCGCCGCAATGAATACGCCCAAAAGGTTTCTCATTTTGAACAAGATCAGATCGCCCAAGGGGCGTTCGGAGGCCTTATACGTTACGGTCACCAACAAGATGAAGATGGCCAAGCCGAAGGCAAACGACATGGCGATGAACATCGGAGCCATGATCGCGGCGTCGTAACCGGGGCGCGCCACCAAGAAACCAAAGATGGAGCCGGTACCGGTGGTCAGCGCCAAACGCCACACAAAGGCCAGCAGCCCGGCTTTTTTGGAATGCGGGGCGAAGCGCCGTTCCATCATCATCCACAGATAGATCAAAACGATGACGAAGAAGCCCGTGTACAGATAGATGTTCCACGCGAAGATGGATTTGAAGTTGTACTTGGTCATGGCTACGATCAGGCGATCCGGGCGGCCAAGGTCGAGCACTAAAACCATCAACCCGCCAGCCAGCAAAGCCAGCGCCGTGAGCGCAGACAGGCGCGCCATCGGTTTGTAGTGGTGTTTGCTGAATACCGATGAAATGGACGACACGTTCAATACGCCCGATGCGGCGACGATCAAGAATACCGCGAATACGTGCGGCGTTCCCCACACGATCGCGTTGGTCATGCCGGTCACTACGTGGCCGTAGTGTTCCATGTAATACGAAGCGCCCAGACCGGCGGCGGCGAAGACCGCCAGCCAGCCGACCAAGGCGTAGTAATCTGCGCCCGTGCCTTCGATTTCTTTGTAGACGGTGGTATCTAAAGCCATGTCTTAAATCCCCCGATAATGGACGCTGGGTTCGACGCCCAGGTCTTGGCGGATGCGTTGCGTGACGTATTTCGACACGGCGCGGGAAATGTCTGAATTGGGATCGTTGAGATCGCCAAACAGCATCGCGTCGGAACCCGCAGTGGTCACGGCTTCGACGCAGGCCGGAAGCTGGCCCTTGTCGATACGATGAACGCACAGGGTGCAGGATTCAACGGTGCCCTTGCCGCGCGGCATGTGCGGTTTTTGCCCGGTCACATTTTCATGCACGAACGAACGGCAGGCATACGGGCACGCCATCATGCAATAACGACAGCCGATGCAAATGTGTTTATCGACCAACACGATGCCATCCGCGCGCTGCATGGAGGCCCCGGTCGGGCAGACGTCTACGCACGGCGGGTTTTCACAGTGCTGGCACATGACGGGTAGGGTCGCCTTGGCCCCGGTTTTGGGGTCTTTGACGGAAACCTTGCGGATCCACTGGGGATCGGTGGCGGGGTTATTGCCGCCGCCCCAACCTTGTTCGGTCTTGCAGGCATCGACGGCGATGTCCCAAATGTCTTCGGGGGCGGTGGCGTCAATCAGCATGCCCCAGCGGCGTTCGCTGGTGGCGGGGCCGGTGACGGCGGCTTTAGCGCCGACGGAATACAGCGTCACGCCCGGTGCGAGCGTCACAACCGCAACGGCTGCCGTCGCTTTTGCGCCAGCCTTCAAGAAGTCGCGTTTGGCGGCATCGACGGTCTGCTGGGTGTTCAAATTGTTAGTGCTCATTGTGCCGTTCCCCCCTCGGTAGCAGGCACGGCCACGGCAGGATGGCCATTCGGCAGGGGCGACGTCGTTTGGCCGATGCCCGGAACCGCAGCGCCGGTGTGGCACTGGAAACAATCGATGGAAACGGCGGCGTAGTTGTGGCATTCGGCGCAGAAGGGTTTCAGCGTGCGTACCTTGCCACCCATGATGTCGGGTGACGTCACGGCGTGGCAGTCGATGCACTGGTTTAAGCTGTACTTCTGGCCGCGAATGCCTTCGCGTAGCGTTTCATCGCGCTGGTGTTTGAGGAAGTTCATATGTTCGCGGCGCATCACGTCAACGGGTTCGACGCACTCGGTGCCCTTGAAGGCTTTGGCCGGATTGGGCCGAGGCACTTCGCCAGCGTTGGCGGGGGAGGCAAGCCCCCCCGTCAAAATTGCAAACCCCAATACAACGAGGCTTAGGAATTTGGTTGCCGAACGCATTCGACGTTCCTCCTTAATCCTTATGGCCCGGTTATTCGCCGAGACCCATCTGGATGTAACCCGTCGGGCACACGTCACGGCAGACGTGGCAACCGATGCACTTTTTGTAGTCGGTCGCGACGTAGCGGCCAACGGTCTTTTCGTCCTTCTTGACGCGATATACGGCGTCTTGCGGGCAGAAGATGACGCAGTTGTCGCACTCGAAGCACATGCCGCAGCTCATGCAGCGTTCGCCTTCGTGTTTGGCCTGTTCTTCGTCGAATGCCACCAGGCGTTCTTCAAAGTTGCCCAAGACTTCATCGGCGCCGATGTGCTTTTCTTTGCGCTTTTGCACCGGATCGTAGGTGAAGTGGCCCAAAAACAGTTCGTCATGGGCAATGATCTGAGAGCTGGAACGGTCTTCGTAGTTATGCACCGCGAATTTTGCTTCGGCAGTGCCGCGCACGGCTTCTTTCGAGTACTGCTGCGGGTCTTTGCCGCGCTGGTGCAGTTCTTCGAGCAGGTTGAAGTGGTGCCCATCGACCTTCGGGCGCTTTTCGTCCGGGTGGCCAGCCAGCATATGATCCATGCTTTCGGCGGCGATGGCGCCGTGGCCGATGGCCGTGGTCAGCAGGTGCGGACGCACGATGTCGCCACCGGCGAAGTGCTTTTCACGGCCCTTCACCTGATAGACGCCGGTGATGTTCATGAAGCCTTTGCCGTTGTCCAGGGCTTCCAAGCCGTCGGCCAGATCACCCATCTGACCGATGGCGGATACGATCAAATCGCATTCGATGTCGAATTCGGTGCCTTCGACGGGAACCGGAGTCATGCCGTTCATGGTGCATTTGCACATGCGCAGCGCAGTGGCGCGGCCTTTGGCGTCTTTTATGATGTCGACCGGCATTACGCCGCCCATAATTTCCACGCCTTCGCGGGTGGCGTCGTTGCGTTCGCGCTCCGATGCGGTCATTTTTTCCAGCGGGAACAGCGACGTCAGCACCGACTTGACGCCTTCGCGCTGTGCGGCAGACGCCACGTCATGGGCGGTGTGGCCCAGCACGATGGCTTCCGGACGGTCTTTTTCGGCCATGGTGGTGATATGGCCCAAGCGACGCGCGACGGACGCCACGTCGATGGAGGTATCGCCGCCGCCGACCACGACCACTTTCTTGGTGGTATAGTGCAGACGACCCTGGTTGAAGGCTTCGAGGAAAGCCACGCCGGAAATGCAGTTTGCGGTGTCTTTCCAGGCGTCGAGGAACAGGCCGCGGCCTTTCTGTGCGCCAACGGCCCAGAAAATGGCGTCGAAATCTTTTTCCAGCTGCGCGATGGTGATGTCTTTGCCGATCTTCACGCCGGTTTTGGCGATCACGCCCACGTCGAGGATGCGCTGGATTTCTGCATTCAGGATGTCGCGCGGAACGCGATAACCGGGAATGCCGAAAGCCATCATGCCGCCCAGTTTGGCTTGCTTTTCAAACACGGTGACGGCATGGCCTTTGCGGCGCATATGCCACGCGGCGGAAAGGCCGCCCGGGCCGCCGCCGATGATGGCGATCTTCTTGCCGGATTCTTTTACAGGCTTGGGCAGGGCGAGCTTGTGTTCGATGGCCCAGTCGCCGACGTACTGTTCAACGCCGTTGATGCCGATGTGGTCGTCGACTTCGTTGCGGTTACAGCCGTCTTCGCACGGCGCCGGGCAAACGCGGCCCATGACGGACGGGAAGGGGTTGGCTTCGACCATGCGCGAGAACGCATATTCCTGCCACGTCTGACCTTCGACGGGGGACTTGTCCATGCCGCGTGCGATCGCCAGCCAGCCGCGAATGTCGTGGCCGGAAGGGCACGAACCCTGGCACGGCGGAGTGCGGTGCACATAGGTCGGGCACTTGTGAGACCAGCCCGCCTGGAAAATCTTTTCCTGGAAGTCGTCCCACGTGCTTTCGCCTTCTTCGTAACGGCGATAGTTTAAAGCCTTTTCCGCAGTCATTTTCTTTTCTTCCTTCTTCGCAAGGGGGCAGCGCCCCTCTGTGATGAACAGTTATTGGAGTGGCCAGAGCTTGAGCTTGCGCTTGTGCTCCACCCTTTACCTCAAAGTTCTTCCTTAGCGCCGAGCTGGATCGCATCCGAAACCAGCTGGTGAATACTGACGACCATGTCCATGGAGAAACCGTAGTAGGGCATCACCTTGGTAAACTGGCTTTTGCAGATGGCGCAGATCGCGGCCATGTGCGTAACGCCGTGGTTGTCGATGACTTCTTTCAATGCTTCCATGCGGGGCAGCGCGCCCTTGACGCGCAGCTCCATCAAGTCGTCGGTCAACAGACCACCACCGCCACCGCAGCAGAACGTCTTTTCGCAGGTGGTTTGCGGGTCCATTTCGACGAATTTATTCACGCTGGCCTTGATGACCTCGCGCGGGATGATGAATTGGCCGCCTTCGACGTCGCCCATGCGCGAACCGCGCGCGACGTTGCAGCTGTCGTGGAAGGTCAGCACCTTGTCGTCGTTGGCTTGTGCATCCAGTTTGATGCCGCCCGATTTGATCAAGCCGTTGGTCACTTCCAAGATGTGCTGAGGCACCGGATACTTGGGGTCCAGGAAATCCCACGGACCGGCCAGTGTGTTTAAGAACGAATAGGCGACGCGCCAGGCATGGCCGCATTCGCCGAACACAATGCGTTTGACGCCCAAATCCAAAGCGGCCTTGCGGATGCGGTTCGCCACCTTGTGCATCTGTTCGTAAGAACCGATGAACATGGCGAAGTTGGCCGCTTCCGATGCGTAGGACGAAACGGTCCAGTTGATGCCCGCTTGATGGAACACTTTGCCGTAGCCGATCAGTCCGTCCACATGGGGTTCGGCAAAAAAGTCGGCAGAGGGCGTCACCAACAATACGTCGGCGCCGTGAACATCGAGGGGGAACTTGACCGCGACGCCGGTGTCTTCTTCGACGTCTTCTTCCAGGCCTTCAAGGGTGTCGGCAAGCGCCGGCTTGGGGAGGCCCAAGTTGTTGCCGATCTTGTGGACCTTGGCGAGAATTT
This sequence comes from Rhodospirillales bacterium, assembly GCA_024653965.1. Taxonomy (GTDB): domain Bacteria; phylum Pseudomonadota; class Alphaproteobacteria; order Rhodospirillales; family Magnetovibrionaceae; genus JANLGW01. Next base: position 16,287 of record JANLGW010000077.1, on the reverse strand, counting down.
CGTTGGAATACTTCTGGCCTACGCCAATGTGATCCATGATTTCGCGCGCGGCCATGGAGATTTCAGCAGTATCGATGCCGTAAGGACAGAACACCGAGCAACGGCGGCACTGGGAACACTGGTGAAAATACTTGTACCAGTCGTCCAGCATCTCCTTGTCCATGTCTTTCGCACCGACGAGGCCCGGGAAGATCTTGCCCGCAAGCGTGAAGTGGCGGCGATAAAGCGAGCGCAGTAAATCTTGGCGCGCCACCGGCATGTTTTTGGGATCGCCGGTGCCGAGGAAATAGTGGCACTTGTCGGTGCATGCGCCGCATTTGACGCAAGAGTCGAGATAGACCCGCAGAGCGCGGTTTTTGTCGAGCAAATCGCCCAGCTTTTCGACGGCCTTTTGTTCCCAGTTTTCCACCAGTTCGCCAGGGAAGCCGAGCGGTTCATTGTGCTCCGGCTTGGCGATGAACGGTTGGGAATGGCTCATCGCGCCGATTTGAATGGCGGGATTGTCGCGGTACTCGCGAAAGGCCGGAGTTTGAAACTTTTGATCAGCCACAGTCTAGCTCCTCGGTCTCGGCTTAGGCTTCACGATTGGCGTCCATGGGTGCTGCCCATGGTGCCAGGTGACGTTTATCGCGGGCGTCATCGACTTGATTGCGCGATGGGCTGAAGAACACGCCCGGCACATGCAGCAGCTTGCTGAACGGGAACACGATCATCAGCACCGCTACCGCGCCTAGATGAACCAGCAACGCCGGATCGCTTGGCAGGTTTTGGATGTCGAAACGCAACAGCCCTAAGAAGTAGGCTTTGACTTCGATGATGTCGGTGCGCGTCAGAAATTTCATGTTCAGGCCCGAGGCGCCGATCAGCACCAGCAACGCCAGCATCAGGTGATCGGATGGGCCGGAGATGTAACGGATGCGCTCTTGCACGATGCGGCGCGCCCACAGGCCCAGCAGGCCCGCGACCATGGCCATACCGCCATAGATGCCGAACGGCTGTACCAGTTCGATGATCAGCCACACGTCGGCCTGGAAATAACGCACATGACGCAGCAGCGCCAGCGCCAAGCCGGCATGAAACAGCACGGCGAAAATCCAGATCCAGCGGTTGGATTTGAACAGGCTTTCGAAGAAGGCGACTTCTCGGAACACGCGGAAGGCCGCGCCGCTTTTGGTGAGCGGTGCGGGCATGGTGGGAATCTTCAACGGTGTTGGCGTCGTGGCGTACAGTTTGATTCGCAAAGCCAAGCCCACGACGAGCAATGCGGTCGCCGCGTAGAAGAGAATCGCGTAGATCAGCGACAATGTCGACATCTCGATATGGTCCTCAGTTCAAAACGCAAAAAATACAAAACGAATTCGACAAAACAAAAACAGGTCGGGCGTTCGGGCGGAAATTGCCCGATTAAATACTCGGAAAATCGAAGCCCGGGGCGGAGCAGCGAGCTGAATAAAGCCTGCTCCGTCCCCGGAATTCAGAGATCCTTAGACGCAGCCCGTGGGCTTCGGCAGACCGGCAACCTTACACGCCTGCTTGGCAGGGCCGTAAGGGAACAGTTCGTACAGATACTTGTTCGAACCTTTTTCTTCGCCGAATTTCTTCTTCACGGCCTTCACGAGGACGCGCACGGCCGGAGCGATCTGATATTCGTTGTAGTATTCGCGCAGGAAGTTGACGACGAGCCAGTGCTCCTCGGTCATGTTCAGGCCCTCTTCCTGGGCGATGACCTTGGCCAGGTCTTCGTTCCAGTTGTTGACGTCGAGGATGTAGCCTTCTTCGTCATGTTCGTAGTCGGTGCCGTTAACGGTATAAGCAGGCATGTTTTAGTCTCCTCATGTGTAACCGGTCCTTAGGCGGTGCCGGTTAAAGTCAAACCCCACGGGGGGGATTCATTGTTGCCTTAGAGCCAGGCGTTGTGCGTGCCGTGTTCCTCTGCAAGGTCTACGAAGCCGGCGTAATCCACGACTTTAACGCCGCTAATCACTTGGTCTTCGGAGAAGGCACGGGCCTTTAAGTCCGGTCCCAGAACATAGACGGCGTGGTTGCCCACGGCGCCTTCGATTTTGGCGGACTGCACGGTGCCCTTTACGGCAGCGATCACGCCGTCTTCGATGAGCAAAATGGCGGAACCCTTCTTAGCCAGACGCAGGCAGGTGTCCAGCGAATTGCGCTCGAAGGGCGACTTGTTCACGGTGTGAAGCATTTTCAGTCTCTCCTTCGTTAGCCGCTGATGACGCAATCGGATGCGTCAACGATGTCGGCGATTTCGGCGGCGCTCAGCACTTCGACGCTGACCTTGAAGTCGTCCTCGGTCAGCCCGCGGGCGTCCAGGGATTCCTTCTCGACGATGATACGCCATACCATATCGATGTCGTCATCTTCGTCGGCATCTTCTTTTTCCATTTCGATGATACCATAGGTGGGCGAGAAGTTTTTCATGTTGATGGCGGTGGTGTCCTGCCCAGCTTTGATCTGGTAGACGCCGTCATCGACGAAAATGATGTTGGCGTGCTGCTCGAAAGCCGCCGAGATCAGAACCGTTTCCAGCACTTCAAGCGCATAGATGGTGCCGTAAGGCGCCTTGCGGTTCATGAAGGTGAAGGTCTTTTTGACGCCTTCGGTTTCAAATTCAAATTCAGCCATGGGATCAGTCTCCAAACATCATGAGACGGTCGCAGCCCATGCCGGCTTCGACCAATTGGCCGAGGCCAGAGATGCGAAAGCCGGGAGCCAGAGACTCGTTTTGGATGCCGCGACGCATCCCGGCGGCGACGCACACCACCAGATCGACGTTCTTTTCAGCGGCGAGTGCGCCCCACAGCTTGACCAGATTGCGGTCGTCGGCTTGCGGTGCGGAATACTTGTTGGCGTTGTTTACGCCGTCGTAATAGAAGAACACGCGCGGCACATCATGGCCTTTTTCCAGCGCAGCTTTCGCGAATTGATAAGCCGTGTCGGACGCCTGGTGCGTGAACGGTCCTTCGTTGACCAAAATACCGAACTTCATGAAAAAACCCTTATTCGTTAGCCCCGTTTTTCCGAGGGCGGCTTGATAAGCCGCCCTCGTTTAGAAAAACGTCTGAGGTTTATGACCTTAGAGGTGTCCCGTCTTAGAGGTGAACATGGGACGACGCGTTAAGCGCGTTACGTCCGCCACGCCAGTCTTCGATGTGGAACTTGGTGAACGGCAGACCGGTGACTTCGAAGAAGCGCGGCCAGCCAATACGGTCGATCCACTCGCTCATGCGTTCCCAGGGCTTGCCGCCTGCTTTGTATGCGGCAAGGATCTTGAGAACGATTTCCGTGGCTTCCGGCCAACGCGGGGCGTTGTTCGGAATGCCTGCCGCAACCAGCTTGTGGAAGGACGGCTTGGAACGGGTGGAAGAGTGCTTGCCACCAACCCAAATGGCGATCTTGGAGTGTACCGGGTCGTTGATCTGCATCGGCGGGCACGGCGGGAAGCAGGCGCCGCAGCACACGCACTTCTTTTCGTCGACTTCGAGGGTCGGCTTGCCGTTGACCAGCGCGGGGCGGATCGCCGCCACCGGGCAACGCGCCACGACGGCCGGACGTTCGCACATGTTGGACACCAGATCGTGATTGATGACTGGCGGCTTGGTGTGCTGGATGTTGATCGCGATGTCGCCCTGGCCGCCGCAGTTGATTTGGCAGCAAGAGGTTGTGATCTTCACGCGGTTCGGCATTTCTTCGTGCTTGAACTCGTGAAACATGGCGTCCATTAGGGATTTCACCACGCCCGAGGCGTCGGTACCCGGGATGTCGCAGTGCAGCCAGCCCTGGGTGTGGGAAATCATCGACACCGAGTTGCCGGTGCCGCCCACCGGATAGCCAGCGGCTTCCAGGCGTGCAATCAACGGCTCGACTTCGGCTTCGCTGGTCACCATGAACTCGACGTTCGAGCGGGTGGTGAAACGGACGTGGCCACTGGCCAGTTCGTCGGCGATATCGGCGAGTTCGCGAATGGTGTGAACGTCCATCTGGCGCTGGGTGCCAGCTTTGACGGTCCAAACTTCATCGCCGCTTTTGGCGACGTGGTGCAAAACACCAACACGCGGACGATCATGCCAAGCCCATTTACCGTAGTTCTTTTTCAGAGCCGGATGCATGTACAGCATCGGGTCCGGAACGCCAGTTTCGTCGGGCATGCGCGGAGCTTCTTGCGCTTCACTCATGTCAATTCTCCAAATTCTTGTGTCTGACACCTTCCGCCGGGATTCCGGGTGGAGACCCCGGCGGAAGATAACTCATTAAAATCAGCGAGTAATAAGGCTTATTCGGCCGCCTTGGCGCCCTTGCGGGCATTCCATTTCTCGACTTCCTCGTCCCAGCCGTCCACGCGGACGTAAGAGCTGGTGCGCGGGTGGCTGACCATGTTCGGGTCGACATCCACGCCGATGCCTTCGAGGAAGTTGACGAGACCGATACGCTCGATCATTTCGCCGGTGCGTTCGTGTTCGAGCGCGTTTTCGGCGAAGAAGTCGAGCACGTTGGCGGACAGGTCAACCAGCCACTCGTAATCGTCTTCGTCTTCCATTTTGTGGAACGGAACGACCACGGTACCCATCAGATCGCCGATCTTCAGGGTGCGCTTGCCGCCGATCAGGATGGTGACGCCCTTTTCGTCGCCGACCGACAGCGCCTTGGTGCAGACGTTGATGCAGTGCATGCACTTCACGCAGCTTTCATTGTCAATTTCCAAGGTGTCGTCGTCGTTGAGCGACAGCGCGCGGGTCGGACACATGTTCACGACCTGATCGTTGAAGCCCTTGCGGCCCAGTTCGGCCACCTTTTTCTTGATTTCGCTCTGGTCGACTTTGATGTCATCGGCCCAGGTGCCCAACACGGCGAAGTCGGAGCGGTGCGATGCATTGACGCAATCGTTGGCGCAGCCGGAGAACTTGGCCTTGAACTTATAGGGCAGGCTTGGGCGGTGCATGTCGTCCAGCATGTTGTTGATGACCATGCGCAATGCCTTGGCTTCGTCGTAGCAAGACTGCTCGCAACGTGCTGCGCCAACGCAGCTCATCGAGGTGCGTACGCCGGCGCCGGCGCCGCCTAGGTCGAAACCCAGTTCGTTCAGTTCGTCAAAGGCGGGCTGAACGTTTTCGCTGCTGACGCCCTGGAACATGACGTCGCCCGATTGACCGTGCATGGCGATCAGGCCGGAACCGTACTTTTCCCAGATGTCGCAGAACTTGCGCAGAGTTTCGGTGTTATAGTGCATGCCGGCGGGCGGCATGATGCGCAGGGTGTGAAATTCCTTGCTCTCTTTGTACTTGTCGCCCACTTCGGAGAAGCGCGGAATGACGCCAGCGCCATAACCACGAACACCGATGGTGCCGCCTTTCCAGTAACCCTTGCGGGTTTCATAAGAGTGCTCAAGCTGGCCCAGCAGGCTTTTCATGATCGGGGCATAGGATTTGCCCTCGTCGTTTGCCAGACGCTTCAGGCCGCTAACGAAGCTCGGCCACGGGCCGTCTTCCAGTTGGTCCAGAAGGGGAGTTTTCGGTGATTCGGTCGCCATTTTCTTTATTCCTCCGCAGAGTTCGTTCGATCCCAAAAAGGACACAAAAGGGTCCTCGCGCCTTGCGATCAAGGTGCTAAAGGTCCCCCCGTTTCCCAGCCACCCCAAGCAACTGCCGGGGTAGGCGAAAAAACAGCATGTCCTCAAAAAGGACACACCAGGACGTGTCTGTTAGCGGTATTGCCATTGGGGGAAACTTCCCCGATACAGCCACTGCCTGTTATTTTATTATCGTCGCCAGTCGGTTTTTGATCCGTCCGTGCGTTCGCAGGTTGCCCCGCGTTATGTTCTTATTTGCGATATATTTTATATTACGTCAATCTAATATGTCCAATATGAAATGTGCTGCACTGCACCATAGTTAATAAGTGCATATAAAACAGTTGGTTAGGTAATTTTATGGGCCCTGTATTCAGGGCTTGGAAACCGCGATATAACCCTCATATGGATAAAAAATGTGGAATCACGCTGAAAAGTGCAGGTTTTTCGATCATGAATAATACAAATCTCGAGTCCGCTCAGCGCGCCGTATTCGATTCCGAGGCGATCGCTTTATGTCCTGAGGCGGCAGAAAACCTGCGCGGCCCCTTTGCCTTAGGCGACGACGACGCGTTCAAGGCGTGGCGGGATCGAAAGTTGGCGAATTTCCCGGCCAGCACCAATGAATTAGTGGTTGAGATGCGCAATCCGGCGACCCCCAGCGCCGCCGAGGCCGAAGCCATTCGGGACCGTGTCCGGCGCGCGGGCATGGCGGTGTATGCCGGTCCGGCGCAGGCGGAAATTGAGCCGTCCAAGGACTTGGTGCGCGGCTTGGGCGCGTATTTTGGCCTCACCCGTCTGGACCAAAACCCGTATGCCGATGAAGACGCCATCACCCCGTTGCATGTGGCGGCGGGCAATGACCGGATGGAAGCGGGGCGCAAACTCTATATTCCCTATACCAACCGCGCCATCAATTGGCACACCGACGGTTATTACAACACTCCCGATCGGCGCATCCGCGGCATGATTTTGCACTGTGTGCGCCAGGCTGGAGGCGAAGGCGGCGTCAATACCCTGTTCGATCCGGAAATGGCCTATTTGCTGATGCGCGAGCGCGACCCCGATATGGTGCGCGCCTTTGCCGCTATGGATGCCATGATCATTCCCGCCAACGATATGGACGACGGGGTGGCGCGTGGCGATGTCGGCGGGCCAGTGTTTTCGTTGAACCGCGCCGACGGCACGTTATATATGCGCTATACTGCGCGTAAGCGAAACATCGTGTGGGCGGATAGCGATGCTACGCATAAAGCCGTGGCCTTTATGGAAGGGCTGTTGAGCGGCGAGGGCGATGCGGCCGGATATATTTTCACGCATCGCATGGAGCCTGGGCATGGCCTGATTTGCAACAACGTCCTGCATACCCGCACCGCGTTTGAGGATGCCGAAGAAACGGCGGGACAGCGTATGATGTTGCGTGCGCGTTATTTGGACCGCGTTTCAGGCACGGCCTAGAGTGCGATCGCAATAGGTAGGTTAAACCTATTGCGTGAATCGCCCTCTAATACATGGATCGGGGCTTTAGCCGGGATCGCACAAGCGATGCGACCCTAAAGCGATCCGACCCTAACGACAGATAACAAAAAACAGGAGAGCTTGCATGGGCAGCCATGAATCCATTGAACAGATCGAGGTGGTCAACGCGCCGTGGCACAAGGAAGTGACGGTGTCCGAAGCTACCTATGAAGGCGGCTTCAAAATGCTGCACATCCGCATCAAGGAAGGTAAGCGTTTTACCGATCTAGAACTTGATCCCGTTACCGCCATGCATATGGCGCAACTGATTGGAAATTGGGCAAAAAGTAATACGTCTGATGAATGATATCGCGACGAAACGCTTTATTTGCCCCCCCGCTCTGGCCTATAAGGATGGGCACACACACCATAAAAATATTATCCCTGAATGGAGCGATGACGGTGACTTATAACCCGACACTGGATGCGAAGCGCGCGAAGATCATGGCCTATTGGCTGTTCGGCATTGCGGGCATGGTTTTGTTCATGGTGTTTCTGGGCGGGGTAACACGCCTTACCCATTCGGGCCTGTCGATTACGGAATGGAAATTATTTACCGGCTGGGTTCCGCCGATGAACGATGCGGACTGGGCCACCTTGTTCGCCAAGTATCAGCAGTCTCCGGAATTTCACAAAATGAATCCCGATATGGACGTGAACGGGTTTAAGGGCATTTTCTGGCTGGAGTTCATACACCGGGTGTGGGGGCGTCTGCTGGGCTTTGCGTTTTTCCTGCCGTTCGTCATTTTCATGATACGGGGCTGGGTGCGGGTATCTGCCCCTCTGTTTTGGAAGCTGATGGGGCTACTCGTGTTGGGCGCCATGCAAGGCGTGATGGGCTGGTACATGGTCATGAGCGGTCTGGTGGATCGCCCCGACGTCAGCCAGTACCGATTGACCGCGCACTTCGCGTTGGCGCTGGTCATCATCTGGGCGTTGTTGTGGGTGGGCATGAGCCTGCTGCAAAAAGACCCCTATGATCGTCATCACCAGGATGCCGGAGGCTTGAGCGGCGCAATCAAAGGGCTGTTCGCCTTGGTGTTCATCACGGCGCTATCGGGCGGTTTTGTTGCGGGAACCGACGCAGGCTTTGCGTACAACACGTTCCCGCTGATGGGCGATGAGCTAATTCCGGGTGGACTGTTCGATTACGATCCTTGGTTCATGGCACCGTTTGAAGACATCATCACGGTGCAGTTCAATCACCGGACTTTGGCGGAGACCACGTTCGTTTTGGTCATGCTGTTTTGGTTCAAAGCGCGGGGGCGGCACCTGCATCCACGATCGTACCGCGCCATCAACGCCTTGGCGATCGCGGCGTGGGGTCAGGTTTTGCTCGGCATCACGACGCTGGTGATGGCGGTGCCCGTAAGTTTCGCCAGCTTGCATCAAATCGGTGCGGTGGTGTTGATGAGTGCGGCACTGTGGTGCGTACACGAACTGCGCACCCCTCAACTCGGTTAACCGTGCGGAGTTAAGGGGCGCGCAGCGTTAAATCGCCTTCAAGCCTTTGAGGAAATTTTCGACTTGGTGGCTCATGTTGTCCGATTGAGTGCTGAGTTCGGACGAGGCCTCCAAAACCTGCCCCGCCGCCTGACCGGTTTCCCGGGCGGCTTGATTGACGCCTGAAATATTGGAAGTCACTTCGTTGGTGCCCGTTGCGGCTTGTTCGACGTTGCGGGCAATTTCCTGGGTCGCAGCACCCTGTTCTTCGACTGCGGCAGCGATGGCCGATGCGATCTCGTTCATCTGGCCGATGGTGCCGCCGATGGACCCGATGGCGTGTACGGCGTCTTGGGTGGCGGTTTGAATGCCGCCGATCTGCGCCGAAATTTCTTCGGTCGCGCGCGCGGTTTGGTTGGCTAAGTTCTTCACTTCCGATGCCACCACGGCGAAGCCTTTGCCGGCGTCGCCGGCGCGCGCTGCTTCGATGGTGGCGTTCAGCGCGAGCAGGTTGGTTTGATCGGCGATGTCGGTGATGAGGGCCACCACTTCACCGATTTTCTTGGCGGCGTTGGCCAAGCCTTGGACCTTTTGGTTTGCGCCCTCGACCTCGGACACCGCTGCGCCTGCGATCCGTGTGGATTGGGCGACTTGGCGCGAGATTTCGGAAATCGAACTGGAAAGTTCTTCCGCCGCACTGGCCACCGTCTGCACGTTGGCCGAGGCTTGTTCCGCCGCCGCCGCCACGGTGGTGGACTGGGTGGCGGTTTCTTCCGCAGTGGCCGCCATGCTTTCTGCGGTGGACTGCATGGATTGGGAGGCTTTGGCAACGATCTTCAATACCTCTGTAACGCCAGTCTCGAATTTACCGGCCAATTGTTCCATGGCGATGCGTCTGGCTTCCTTGGCTTTGTTTTCTTTTTCCTGTTCGGCGGCCATTTTTTGGTTGGCGATCATGTTTTCTTTGAACACTTCTACGGCTTGGCTCATGGAACCGATTTCGTCACCGCGGTCCAAGCCGGTAATTTCCACCGATGTGTCGCCTTTGGCCAGCACGCCCATGATTCCCGTTAGGCCGACGACGGGGCGGGTGATGCCTTTGACGATGATGGTGACCAGCAACGCCGTGACCACGAGCAGGACGAGGGTTGCGACCAAGAACGCATAGAAGCTGGCGCTTGCCGCATTTTGGATGGTTTGCGCTTGGTGTTTCAAATCGGCGGCGATTTGATCTTCGACCTTTTTCATCAAGTCGATTTTCTTGGTGATGGTGGAAAACCAGTACGGCCCCTTAATGTCTTCGGTGGAGCCGCTGTATTGGCTTTCTACGGCGATTTTTCGCATGCGTTCCACGTCATCCACATCGGCGCCGGATACAATGCCTTTTAAGGCGGCCCGTTCTTCAGGCGAAGCGTAGATGTTGAACGTGCCCAGCAAGACATTTTGTTCCGCGATCAGTTCGACAAAGCGGCGGTAGACTGGTGGGGCGAATTTCCCCGCACCAAAACCTGCGCCGCCCATGGCGCGTTCTTGGCCCGCACGTTCCTTGGCCTGCAGGAAACTGGTGTAGGCGGTGATGGTGCTGGTGACTTTGGCGTTGGTGCTCAAAACCGCCATTTCCTCGACGATGGCGAGCAATTTGGCGATGGCGGGGGTGTAGTAACCCGCCATCTGCGGCACGCCCAGGGCGATGTTTTTCACGCCATCGCGGGTTGTGCTCAGTTTCGTCAGATCATTCTTGGCGGCTTGCAGCTTGGCGTTCAGATTTTCGCCGAACGCGCCGACGTCAAAAGTTTCAAGCGCGTCGTTCAGCGCGGACATGGTTTTGTCGGTGTCTTTGTGTTGCGTCGATAATTCAGCGCTGAACGATTCCCCTTTAGAGCCGATGTAAACTGCTGACGTGCCTCGTTCTTTTTGCAGTTCATGCACAACGCCGCTGATGCTTGGTGCAATTGCGGCGAGTTCCTGCAAGGCCCCCATTTCCGAAAATACGACGCGCTTTTCCCAGGTTACGGTCGCGGAAAAGAAGATCAGACCGATGATGGGTAAGGCTAGCGCGAGCAGAATGCGGGAGCCGATTTTCATGTTGGAAAGCATGTGAGGCCTCATGGTTTGGGTGTTGAGTCATCGGCGCAACAAGTCGAGCGGTTTGAATAACAATGGATTCGGCGAGGATGATTTCGAATAACACGCTATCATGAACTTGGTCCAGGGCGCGTCACTTGACTTTGGTCAACTGATGCGGTCAAACGCCTAGAATTGTTGAAATATCCAGGATTTCAGTGCCGTTTCAGCGGATTTTTGTTGAATTGGTGGGAGAGGTGGGTCATTGCAAGGGCGTGTTATGCGATCAATTGGGCAAGGCTTAAGCGAAGCCCTTGTCCCCTTTAGAAAAAATCCATTAGAATGCCCAGGACGATGCAAGTCGTGCGTGCGGATCGGACTTCGGCCTCATGCGACGATCTGGGTTTGGTGAGGCGTGTCGGACGCGGGCCGATATCGCCGGGTGCTGGAAATAGGATTGCAGTTCATGAGTGACAAAGAGCAAGTCAAATACCGTCTGGTGACACGAAGCGACTTTGACGGTTTGGTCTGTGCGGTCTTGTTAAAGGAAATGAATTTGATCGAAGACATCAAGTTCGTTCATCCTAAGGATATGCAGGATGGCACGATCCTGATTTCCGACACCGATATCACCACCAATCTGCCGTATGTTCCCGGCGTGCATCTGGCGTTTGACCACCATGCCAGTGAAATGGTGCGCTTAGATGAGATTCCAGCCAACCACGTTATCGATCCCGAGGCTCCGTCTGCGGCGCGCGTGGTTTACGACTATTACGGCGGGAAGGTCGAATTCACGAGAGTTTCCACAGAAATGATGGAGGCCGTGGATAAGGCGGATTCGGCGCAATTTACCGAAATGGAAATTCTGCATCCCGATGGCTGGGTGCTGCTGAATTACATCATGGATTCACGCACCGGCCTGGGGCGTTTCAAAGATTTTCGCATTTCCAATTATCAATTGATGATGGAATTGATCGATTACTGCCGCGACCACACCATCGACGAAATTTTGGAACTTCCGGACGTTCGCGAACGCGCTGAACTTTACATGGAACATTCGGCCAAGGCCCGCGACCAGATCGAACGCTGCACCACCGTGCACGGCAATTTGGCGATACTGGATCTGCGCGGTGAAGATACCATCTTCGCCACCAACCGTTTTATGATCTACGCCATGTACCCGAAAACCAACATCTCTATCCACGTGCTGTGGGGTTTGAATAGGCTCAACACCGTGTTTGCGACGGGTAAATCCATTTTGAACCGCACCTCCAAGACCGACGTGGGCACGCTGATGCTGGAATATGGTGGGGGCGGGCATAAAAATGCAGGCACCTGCCAAGTCGATAACGACGATGCGGATCGCGTTCAAGCGGAACTGATCAAGCGCATCAATCAAGACGGATGAGCCGCGTATCTCAGCTGATCGCTTTCGCCTTTGGCGGGGCGTTGGCGTTCACTCTTTTGCAGAGTTTGAGCGCCTGCACCGAGGGTCGAGTGGGCCTCGGTCAGGCGTCGCGCGCCTTTGATGTGAAGGGCCTCGATATCGGCGCAGAGCGTGAACTGCAGCGCTTTTACGATACCTATGATCAATATAGCAATGATGTCGCCAACGAACGCCAGCGCCAGCATTTCCGCGATGCATTTCGTTTGGTGCAATCGGATTACGTAACCGAGGTGGCCCCGGCGGTGTTGATCGATGCGGCGATCAAGGCCGTGGATGAAACAAAGTCGCAACCCCACTCGATGGACCCGCGGATGCTGGTTGAAACCAGCCTGGATGGGATGATGGCCGAATTGGACCCGCATTCCAGCTATCTCAATCCTGATGAGTACAAAGAAACCCACATTATCACCAAAGGCGAATTTGGCGGCTTAGGCATCGAAGTCATGATGGAAGAGGGCGCCATTAAGGTTGTTTCCCCCATCGAAGACACCCCCGCGTATCGGGCCGGCGTCGAGGCGGGCGATATCATTACCCATTTAGATGGCGCGCCGGTGAAGGATATGACCCTATCCGAGGCGGTGCAGTTGATGCGGGGGCGTCCGGGAACGGTTATTCGCCTGACTCTTGATCGGGCCGGATTTAAATCTTTCGACGTTTCCATCACCCGCGCCGTCATTCAGGTGCGTTCGGTGCGTTGGCGTCTCGAAGGAAACATCGGATATGTCAAAGTCACCAGTTTTACGGAACAGGTGGAAGCCAAGCTGACCTCGGCCATGGACGCAATGTTTGCCCAGGCCGCCACGAGCGGAAAACCGCTGACCGGGCTGGTATTGGACTTGCGCAATAATCCCGGCGGATTGTTGGATCAGTCGTTGTTCGTATCCGATTCATTTCTTGAGGGTGGGGAAATCGTTTCGGTGCGCGAGCGTGATTCAAGCCGCGACCGTACATTTATGGCGGAACCCGGCGATTTGTCCCGGGGGCTGCCCATGGTGGTTTTGATCAACGAAGGCTCGGCATCGGCGTCGGAAATCGTGGCCGGCGCATTAAAAGACCAAAACCGCGCCCTCATTATGGGGCGGCGTTCTTTTGGCAAGGGCAGCGTGCAGACCATCCAGCCGTTGCCTGTGGAAGGGGCGCTGCGCCTGACCACGGCGCGGTATTTTGCGCCATCGGGGCACACCATCCAGGCCCGCGGCGTGCCGCCGGATATCGTGCTGACCCGTGCCGTGCCGGAGGATGCCGAAGAACCGGACCAAGTGCGCAGTGAAGCCGATTTGCCGGGCGCTTTGGATGGCGATGCGATGGCGGAACGCGCCCCCTTGGTCACGTTGCCCCGTGAAAACTGCCCCAAGGTCGGGCCAAAGGGCGATGATTTTGAGCTGGGCTGCGCGTTGGTGTATCTTCAGGCGGGGTCTTTTGCGGCATTTTTGAATGTGGTGCCCGCCACCGTACAGGCCGCGCCCGTCGTCCAACCGACGTTGTAGGGCGTTACGCCCACCGCCGTAAGGCGTAACGCCCACCGCCGTAAGGCGTAACACCCAGGCGCCGTAAGGCGTAACACCAAGATCAACCCTTTTCCTTAAATGCGCACGTTTTGGGGCGCTTGTTGACGGGGGAAAGCCCGTGCGCCTATGATTCGTGCATAGGGAGCCCTTGTTTAGGCCACGCCGTGTGTGGGTTTGTGGTTCAAAGTTTAGGCTTCCCGATCTTTTCGCCGCAGATCAAGTTGAGGACCGCCATGGCGGAAACCTCGGTCTTGAGCGGCTTTTTTCATGACCTAGGTTATGGCCTGGGTTCGGGTGTAGACAGAGGATCAAGATTATGGCGACCAATGACACCATCATCGGCACGGCAACGGGCGGTGCGGCCACGGGCGAGGGTTCGGGTGCGTTCAGCATGGATGCTGCCGCAAGCAATCCGTTGACCCTGCCGGAGGGTTTGAACCCCGCAATGGCGGAGTTCACCCATGACGGTCCCGATATGGTCATGACTTGGCCCGACGGTTCCGAGGTCACGGTCACCGATTATTTCATGGTCGATCCGCAACCCGATCTGATGGGCGCGGATGGCGCCAAGGTTGACGGCGATTTGGCCGCGCGTTTGGCGGGTTCCGCCACCCCCGGCATGGTGGCCGAGGCAGGCACTGGCGTCGCTGAACAGCCCATTGGCCAAGTTGAAAAATTGGTCGGCACGGTGACGGTCATTCATGCCGACGGCACGAAGGGCGAAATGCATGTCGGCGATCCGGTGTATCAAGGCGATATCCTGGCCACCGGCGCGGATGGCTCCATCGGTGTGATCCTCGCCGATGAAACCACCTTCGCCATGGCCGAAGATGGCCGCATGGTGCTGGACGAAATGGTCTATGACCCGGGCACCCAGGAAGGCTCCGTGTCATTGTCGGTGATGCATGGCGTGTTTACGTTTGTGTCCGGTCAGGTCGCCAAGACCGACCCCGACGCCATGACGTTGAACACCCCCGTGGCGACCATCGGTATCCGCGGCACCCAGGTGGGCTTGGACCTGTCCGATGGCCAGAACCTCAAGGTCGCGTTGATGGAAGAAGCGGACGGGTTCGTCGGTGAAGTCGTGATCACGAACGACGGCGGCGTCAGCGTGTTGAACGGCGCCAACGAGTTTTCCACCATTTCCGGTTTTGGTATGTCGCCGTCAATGTCGACGATCATGGAACTCAACGACATGATCGGCATGTTTGCCGGCGCGTTGCGTTACCTGCCTCTGAATATGACCAACGTCAACGATTTTGGCCTGCAAGGGAGCGATTACCGAGGACTGGCGGATTTCGAAACCGCCTCCGGGGGTAATCTTACGGCTGACGGTTTGGCGGACTTTGACACCGCTGCGGGTGGTGAATTGGGTAAGTTTGAAACCGCTGGTGGCGCCACAGGCACCGAAGGGCAGGCTTTTGGCGCTGTCACCGTGGCGGTTGACGGCGCGGCTGCTGCGGTCTTGAGCGTTGCGATGACGAATTCGGGTACCGCGGCGGGTAATAACGACACCTCGACGGGCGGCACTGGCGGCACTGGTGAGATTCCACGTAACCCCGACGGTGTTCCGCCGGTTCCGCCGACATCGCCGCCGACGACCACACCGACGGCAGAGGTGACTCTCAACGTTGCGGCTGCTACTGGCGTCGAGGATGCCCCCGGGGGAATCCCGCTGACCATTGGCGCCAGCGGGGGGACGGGCGATACGTTGGGCAGCGTCTCCATTTCTGGTGTGCCTGCGGGCGCGACCTTGAGCGCCGGTACGTTTGATGCGGCCACGGGCGCGTGGACGCTTGCCCCGTCCGATCTGGCGGGCCTGACCATTACGCCTCCGGCGGATTACGCGGGTTCGTTTGATCTGACCGTAACGGCCATTTCGACGGAAGGCACCGCCACGGCGACGAAGACGGCCTCCCTGCACGTTGATGTAACTCCGGTGGCCGATGCGCCGTCCTTGGTTGTCAATCCGTCTGCGGGCCTCGAAGATACACCTATCGACTTGAACATCAGTACGGCTGAAACTGACGTTGATGGCTCCGAAGTTCTATTCGTTACCATCGGTGGCTTGCCTGCGGGCGCTTCTTTAAGCGCGGGCACGAACAACGGCGACGGCACCTGGACGTTAACGACGGGTGATCTCGTCGGACTGCAATTGAATCCGCCCGCCAATTTTAACGGCGATATCACCTTGAGTGTCGTCTCGACCTCGACCGATGCCCTGGGCGTTATTACGGACAGCGCGTCAACCGGTGGCGGTTTAACGGTCACGATCGCTCCGGTAGGCGATGCCGTCGATATTTCCGTGCAGCCTGCTTCCGGCACCGAAGATAGTGCGGTAGCCTTGAATATCGTTGCCGCCGCGTCGGGCGGTGAAACCATCGCTTCTGTTACTATTTCGGGCGTGCCTACAGGCGCGACCCTGTCGGCGGGCACCGATAATGGCAACGGCACATGGACGTTGAACTCGGGTCAGTTGACGGGGCTCACCATGACCCCGCCCGCTGATTTCTCCGGATCGTTCAATCTGGCGATTACCGCAACGTCATCCGAGGGCGGCGTTAACTCCGCCAACATGGGCGTGGACATCACCCCGGTTGCGGATGCACCGACGTTGACGGCTGCTGCGGCTTCGGGCGCGGAAGATACGGCGATTGCGTTGAACATCGCGACGGCTGAGACGGATGCGGACGGTTCGGAAACCTTGTCGGTGACCATCGGCG
>JANLGW010000074.1 GCA_024653965.1 Rhodospirillales bacterium | reverse complement strand
GAAGGCGCGATCCGGGGTGCTGGCGTCGATCATGTCGCCCAGCACGGTGCCCGTGGATTGGGATACATCTTGCGGCGCATCGATGGGGGCGGCGGTCGGCGGCTCGACTTGGGCCTCGGCAGGAGCATCCGTTGGTGTTTCCGGCGGCGTTTGTGCCGGGCTGGGTTGCGGTGCGGGGGGCGGAGTTGGCGCGGCGGCGACCACGGGTTCGGATGCCACGGGCGCAGGCTCCACAGATTCTGGCGCAGGGGGCAGCAGTGGTTCGATCAGGGCGCTTAAGGTGTCTTTGATGCCGGTGCGGTAGGGATCGAAGCCGACCCAGAAGATCAGCCCGGTGATGGCGAGCGCCAGCGCCAAGGTGCGCCAGACCGAAGTGGCGGGCGTCAGCACTTGAATGCCCAATACTTCGGCGGCGGCGCTACGCGCCATTTTTGAAGAAACCTGCATGCGCCCTTCGGCGTATGCCGCCAGCAGCGCGCGATCGCAAATCGAGTTGATCAGGCGCGGAATGCCGCGTGCGGTCTTGTGGATGGCTTTGATCGCGCCGGTGGTGAAGACGGTTGAGCTCAACCCCGCCACGTGCAGGCGGTGATTGATGTAATTGCGCGTTTCCACCAAGCCCAACGGCATCAAATGGTAACGCGCGGTGATGCGCTGCGCGGTCTGGCGCTGATTTTCCTGGGCTAAGATGTGGTTGAGTTCGGGCTGTCCCACCAAGATGATCTGCAACAGCTTCTTTTCCGCCGTTTCCAGGTTGGTGAGCAGGCGGATCAGTTCCAACACCTGGGGGCTTAGGTTTTGCGCTTCATCGATCATCAGCACCGGATTGCGTCCACGTGCGTGCGCATCCAGCAAATAACGGTTCATGAAATCGAAAAAATCCTTGAGGCTTTTGGTACCCAGCGGGTAGGGGATGCGCATCTCGTCGCAGATGGACGCCATCAATTCCAGTTCGGTCAGGCGCGGGTTCAAAATCAGCGCCAGATTGACGTTTTGCGGCAATTGTTCGATCAGCGCCCGGCAGATGGTGGTCTTGCCGGTTCCGACCTCGCCGGTCAACAGCACAAACCCGCCGCTTTCGCTGATGCCATACAGCAAATGCGCCAACGCCTCTTGGTGGCGCTGGCTCATGTACAGATAATGTGGATCGGGAATGATGGAAAACGGGTTTTCCCGAATGCCAAAGTGATCCTGGTACAACGATTGGGTCATGGAAAGGCGTGGCTTCACGTGAACGGTTAATGGGCGGACGGCATGGTAGCATGCGCCATGGCGCGCTTGAAAGCGATGAACGTCACACCCAGCGCTTAAAACAATGCCGATAAATCAATGGCTTAAATAAATCAAATCGGCTTGATTTTTACCGCCGTTCCGCTCGCCACCACCATCAGCATGGATTTTCCGTCGCCGGAAATTTCGGCATAGTCCAAATCCACGCCGATTACCGCGTCCGCGCCCGCGATCAGGGCTTCGCGCCGCAGTTCGGTCAGGCTGGTTTTGCGCGCGTCGCGCAGCACCTTTTGCGAGGCCGAAGAACGCCCGCCGATGATGTCGCGGATGGAAGCGAACATGTCGCGAAACATGTTCATGCCGAACACGCATTCCGCGGTGATGATTTCTAGGCGTTGGGTGATTTTATACTCGGGCATGGCGAATTCGGTGGTCAAGATCAGATCCTTGGCGATGCGATCGATAACCTCGGTCGGCAGTTCGTCAAACTGCTTGTTGGCGATCAGTTCCTCAATTTCCTTTTCACTCTTGCTGAACAGTCCGAACATAATGATCTCCTAAGGGGTATAATGCAGTCGCTGCATGCTGGTTATTGACAATATCAAAGCGAACCTCGACAAAGGTAATACTATTGTTGATCCGAGACGATACCCTATGGCTACCGTGCCTTCACATATCAAAAACGCCCGGGTGATGATTGTCGATGACAATCTCGCCAACGTGGTGTTGTTGCAACGCCTGTTGCAGGCCGAAGGGTATACGTGTGTCGAGGGTATTACGGATTCCCGTGAAGTAAAGGCGCTGTTTGAAGCCAATCCCTACGATTTGGTGCTGTTGGACATTCGCATGCCGAACCTGGACGGGTATCAGGTGATGGAGCAGCTGCGGGAAATTTCCGATTCCGATTATCTGCCGGTGATGATGCTGACGGCGCAGACCGATCATGAAACCAAACTCAAGGCGCTTGATGCCGGGGCGATGGACTTCCTGCACAAACCCTTCGATCGGGTGGAAGCGCTGACGCGCATCCGCAACATGATCGAAGCGCGCTTGCTGCACAATCAGGTGCGCGATCAAAACGCGCGATTGGAAGAGCGCGTGCGCGAACGCACCTGTGAGTTGGAAGAAACACGCATGGAGGTGGTCCACCGTCTGGCCGTCGCTGCGGAATACAAAGACAATGAAACCGGCATGCATGTGGTGCGCATGAGCAAGGTCGCGCGTCAGTTGGGGCTTGCCGTAGGCATGAGCGAGGCGGACGCAGAGCTGTTGTTGAAAGCCGCACCCATGCACGACATCGGCAAGATCGGCATTGCCGACAACATTTTGCTCAAACCCGGCAAGCTGACGCCTGAAGAACGCGCCGTCATGCAAGAGCATGCGCGCATCGGTGCGGAGATTTTGGGCGAGCATGAATGGCCGCTGATGCAGATGGCGCGCCAAGTGGCGCTGACGCATCATGAAAAGTGGGATGGTTCGGGTTATCCGCTCGGTTTGAAGGGCGAAGATATTCCGCTGGTCGGGCGCATCACGGCCATCGCCGACGTGTTCGATGCACTGACTTCGGACCGTCCGTACAAAGAGGGCTGGCCGATTGCCGATGCGGTCAACTTCATCAAGGAACAGTCCGGCAGCCATTTCGACCCAAAACTGGTGGCTAAATTCCTTGAATGCCTGGGCGAAATTACCCATATTCGCGAAACGCATTGTGATACGTTTGAAACGGAAGAATGATCCGATCGGATCGATGTTTTTTTTAAAGGCCTCCCCGCCATGCCAAATCACAACACCACACAATCTTCCCGCATGACGCTGGTCTTTTCATGTGTGGGGCACACTTATGCGCATCTGTTTGCGCCGACGTTTTTCGTCGTGGCGCTGACGTTGGAAAACGAACTGGGCATGACACACGGCGAAGTGATCAGCCTCATCGTGTTGGGCAACATGCTGTATGGGTTGGCAGCACCACTGTCGGGGTGGCTGGGCGACAAGTGGTCGGCGGCGGGCATGATGGCGCTGTATTATTTCGGCCTGGGCGCGGGCATGATCTTGACCGGACTTGCGACTTCGAATGTTCAGATGGTGATATTTTTATCGCTGACCGGGATATTCGGTTCCATTTATCATCCGGTCGGCTTCGCGTGGCTGGTGAGCCAGGTGGAAAAACGCGGGCAGGCATTGGGCATCAACGGCGTGTTCGGTTCCATCGGGCCATCCATCGCGGCGCTTTCGGCGGGCGTACTGACAGATTTGATCAGTTGGCGTGCGGCATTCATCGTGCCGGGCATGTTGATCGCCGCTACCGGAGTGGTGTTTTTATTCTTTTTGAAAAAGGGCATCGTGCATGATCGCGAGACGGTGCCGGTGGTCCACCATCAGGCCAGCCGCGGCGAAGTGATGCGCGTCATCGCCGTGTTGGCGGTGACTATGTTGTGTACGGGATTGATCTATCAAAGCACTTCGCCGGCATTGCCCAAGATTTTTTCCGAACGCTTGGTCGATTTTGCGGGCGGCGGGGTGTTTGGCATCGGCGCAATGGTGGCGTTGGTGTACATCGCGGCGGGATCGGTGCAGATCATTGCCGGGCGCATGTGCGACCGTTATCCGTTGAAGCGTGTTTATCTGCTGGCGTTCATTGTGCAAATTCCGTTTTTGATTTTGGCCGCGCAGTTCGGCGGCGGCCTGTTGCTGTTTGCGGCCTTGGTGATGGTGTCGTCCAATCAAGCGGCGCTGCCGGTGGAAAACACGCTGGTCGCGCGTTATGCGCCCAAGGACCGGCGTGCGCTGGTGTTCGGTTTGAAGTTCATCATCGCGTTTGGCTTCAGCGGGTTGGGCGTGTGGCTGGAAGGCGCGATTTACGACGCTACCGGCGGGCTACACTGGCTGTTCATGATTTTGGCGGCGCTGGCCACGGTGGGCTTCGCCGTGAGTTGGCTGCTGCCCGACGATCCCGTCAAACAAAGCGAGCAGGTTCAACCCTTGCCGGCGGAGTGATCTTTAGCGCAAGTCGGGTAACTGGGCCTTTGTGGTGGCGTAGTTCTTCAGCACATCTTGAGCAAGAATGCGGCATGCTTCCGTCGCGTTGGGCGTGGTGGAGAGCACGCTGTTTAGCGCATGACGAAACTTGTCGTGAATGACGGTGCGTTCTTCGGCAAATTGCGCCGATACAATATAGTCCGACAGGTCGGCGAATTCGTCTTCGCGCATAAAAAACTTAAGTTTCGTCAGCGCACCCTCGGCGCCATACGGTGCATCGCCGTAATCGCCGGGACACTGCGCTTGAAGCACCAAAACCAATTCATTAGCACCGATGAACGCGCCGCCCAGTTGCAGGCGGGCATCTGGGTCCATGATCGGCTGGGCGGTTGCGGGCCTGCCCCACGCCGCGCCGAGCAAGGTTAATATGAGGACCGAGCGGAGGATAGAGCGGGACGGTTTCATCATGGGACCAATCGTTCATAGTCAATTTTGATGCAGCGGTCTTGTACGGCGATCAGTCCCGCGGCTTCGGCTTCGGCGACGGCTTGGTCGTTGCGAATGCCCAGTTGCAGCCACACCACCTGAATATCTTTTTTGTCCATCAGGCGGATGGCCTCGCGCACAACTTCGAGCGCGGCATCGGGGGCGCGAAAGATGTCCACTACGTCAAAGTCGTCTTCGATATCGCCTAAGCTGGCGTAGACGGTGCAGCCCAAAAGGGTCTGACCCGCCAGACCTGGGTTCACCGGAATGACACGCACGCCGTGACTTTGCAGCGCTTTCATCACCATGTAAGACGGGCGTTCGGGTTTTGCCGATGCGCCGACGATCGCCACGGTTCGCATCGTGTCGAAAATGCCCAAAAGCATGTCGTCGCGTTCTTGTCTCTTGCTCATGTTTTGTGGGTCTTTTCAGGTGAGCTGGGGCCAGGTGGGCAGGGCCATGTGGGCAGGGGGCGCTTTTCGACGAAAGCCCGAATGCCTGCGCGTGTATCCGCCATTTGCAGGTTGTCAGTCATGGCGCGTGCGGCCATGGCGTAGGCGTCTTCGAGCGGCAGGCCGAGTTGGGCTAAAAACAGCCGTTTGCCCAAGCGGATGGCCTCGGGTGATTTGGAGGCAATTTCCAGCGCCAAGTTCGCGACTTCGACGTCCAGCACTTCCGGCCCCACCGCGCGGTTGATCAGGCCGATGCGCTGGGCTTCGCTTGCGTCGATGAAACGCCCGGTATAAAGCATTTCGGCGGCAGCCTTTTTGCCCACCGCGCGCGACAGCGGCACCGACGGCGTGGCGCAAAACAGCCCTAAATTGATGCCTGAGGTGGCGAATTTGGCATCCGTTGAGGCAATGGCCAGATCGCATTGCGCCACCAGCTGACAGCCTGCCGCCGTCGCCACGCCGTTCACCCGCGCGATGACGGGTTGCGGCAGGCGGGCGATGTTCAGCATCAGGGTCGAATACGCGCCGAACAGCTCGCCGGAAGGTTTCGGTTCGGGCGCTTTGATGATTTCTTTAAGATCATGCCCGGCTGAAAACGCCTTGCCCGCGCCGGTCAGCACCACCGCGCGCACGGATGTGTCGGTCGCGATGGCGTCAAGCTCGGCGCTTAGGGTCTTGATCATCGCGCTCGATAACGCGTTGAGTTTATTGGGGTTATTCAGCGTCAGCGTGGCGACGGCATCGCCGTCTTGGCGGATGACCAAAGCGTCTGAAAGGGATGAGGAGGCAGAAGGCATGGAGGTTTCGCTAAACAAAGTTGACGTGAATCGCAGTTTCTTCTGACTATGGTGGGGCTTTCGTCGCAAAGGTGCAAGGGGGCAGGAAAACAGTGGTATTCAGATACCGTAAAAATAAGTTATTGTTTTTAAACGGTTATTTATGACGGTGCCGGAAAAAAGCGTTTGACAGGGCTTTGCTGGGGGCGTAAAACCCGCATCCAAGACGGGGTGACGCTATTTTTTGGTGCGCCCCACCATTGTTCATTGGCACTTAGTTTCGGATCGAGGCACAAGACATGAAGACCTATTCCGCTAAGCCGTCAGAGGTGGAAAAGAAGTGGTTCGTTATCGACGCCGAGGACTTGGTCCTGGGTCGTATGGCCAGCCAGATTTCCATGCGTCTGCGTGGCAAGCACAAAGCGATGTACACCCCGCATATCGATTGCGGCGATAATATCATCGTGATCAACGCCGAAAAGGTGAAACTCACCGGTCGCAAGCTGACCGATAAGAAGTTTTACTGGCACACCGGCCATCCGGGCGGCATCAAAGAACGCACCATGGATCAGATCCTGGGCGGTCAGCACCCGGAACGCGTGATCATTAAAGCGGTTGAACGCATGATTTCCCGTTCGCCCTTGGGCCGTGATCAGATGAAAAAGCTGCACGTTTATGCCGGCGCGGAACATCCGCATGCCGCCCAGAACCCTGAAGTTCTGGACGTCGCCGCTATGAACCCAAAGAACAAGAGGAGCGCGTAAACCATGGCCGATCTTAACGATCTCAAGGGCTTGGTCGAAAGCGGCACCGTTGCCGTGTCCGAAGCTGCTGCTCCTGCTCAGCCGAAAATCGACGCGCAGGGCCGTTCCTACGCGACCGGCAAGCGCAAAAATGCCATCGCGCGTGTGTGGATTAAACCGGGCTCCGGCAAGATCATCGTCAACGAGCGTGCGGTCGAAGTGTACTTCGCCCGTCCGGTGTTGCGTATGCTGATCAACCAGCCGTTCTCCGCTGCCAATCGCGCCGGTCAGTTTGACGTCGTCGCGACCGTAACGGGCGGTGGTCTGTCCGGTCAGGCTGGCGCGGTGCGTCACGGCATTTCCAAGGCGCTGACCTTGTTCGAGCCGGGCCTGCGCGCCCCGCTCAAGAAGGGCGGCTTCCTGACCCGCGACAGCCGCGTCGTCGAACGCAAGAAGTACGGTCGTGCGAAAGCCCGCCGCAGCTTCCAGTTCTCGAAGCGCTAATCGCGTTTCTGGCAAATGGAAAGGGGCTGGCGGAAACGTCGGCCCCTTTTTTCTATGGTTTTCTTAGGTTTATTCTGGCATCGGGACTTTTTATCATGCTGAAAATCGCATCGATCTTTTTGGCCGTGTTCATCGCCGAATTGGGCGACAAGACGCAATTGGCGACCTTGCTGTTCGCCAGCGAAGGCGACCATAACCCGTGGGTGATCTTCTTGGCGGCGGCGGGGGCTTTGGTGCTGTCCACCGCGCTGGCCGTGCTGCTCGGCACCATCGGCGCAAAATGGCTGGAAATGATCCCGCTCAAGCTGATTTCCGGCGCGGGTTTCATCGCCATCGGCATCTGGACGGTGGTCGAACACTTCCGCCCGGCGGCCTGATTTTGCTCCTGATTTAACTTCTGTGCCGGGCAGTACACTTGCACAATTAAGTACCGTTCTATAATCAAGATGGAACAAAAGGGTTGAGACCATGAGCGCGCGCATTTTCATCGACGGGGCGGTGGGCACCACCGGCCTGCAAATTCAGTCCCGGCTGGAAGGCCGGTCCGACATCGAATTGGTGGGCCTGCCCGAAGCGGTGCGCAAGGATGTGAGCGCGCGCGCCGATATGCTCAACAGCGTCGATGTGGCGATTTTGTGCCTGCCCGATGACGCCGCCGTCGAAGCGGTGGCGATGATCAACAATCCTAAGGTCAAGGTGATCGATGCTTCGACCGCGCACCGGGTGGCGAACGGCTGGGCGTATGGTTTTGCCGAACTCGATGCCTCCCAGCGGGGCGTTATCGCCGATGCCCAGCGTGTCAGCAATCCCGGTTGTTACGCGGTGGCGTCCATTTCCATGCTGCATCCGTTGGTGGACCAAGGCCTGATTCCGGCGGATCACGCGGTGACGCTCAACGCCATTTCGGGCTATAGCGGCGGCGGCAAGCAAATGATCCAAGGGTTCGAGGCTGGTGATGACGCCGACACACCGTTTTTTGTCTATGGCCTGAACCTAAAACACAAACACGTGCCGGAAATTCAGGCCCACGGCGGGCTGAAGCATCGGCCCTTGTTCGTGCCTTCGGTCGGTCATTTCGCCCAAGGCATGATCGTGCAGCTGCCGTTGCAATTGTGGGACCTGCCGGGCCAGCCCAGCGCCGCCGATATTCGCGCGGCCCTGGCCGATCATTACGCGGGCCAGCGTTTTGTCACGGTGGCCGGTGCTGGGGATATGACCCGCTTGGAACCCGAAGCTCTGAACGGCACCAACGAGTTGCGGCTGCATGTTTTCGCGGGCGAAGGTCAACGAGGCGAGGGTCAGGCGGTGGTGATGGCGGTGCTTGATAACCTGGGCAAGGGGGCCTCGGGCTCGTGTGTGCAGAACCTCAACATCATGCTGGGCCTGGACGAGGGTGCCGGGCTGTGAGCGACATCGTGCCCCTTACACAGCCCGATCAGGCCAAAACGTTCGAGGTCAACTCCGCCAATTTAGGCCCGGTGCAGGTCGTCCATCGCGATTGTCCGCTGTGTGGGCGCGACAATACGGACGAGCCGGATAATCTCTATAGTTATGATGTGTGGACGCTTAAAGACTGTCCGTCGTGCACGATGACCTATATCGATCGTGGGCCGGATTATACCAAGCTGTTTAAGGAATTGAGCTGGGAACACACCACCGCCGTCGAAGAAAAGCGCCGCGCCGATCTGCGTCCGTTGGGCTACAAAGCCAGCAAATTGACCCGCCTGCGCATGCACCTGCTGCCGCGCAAGCAGATGCCCTTGATGCTCGAAGCGTGGTCCAACCCCGGCAACGTGGTTGATTTGGGCTGCGGCGACGGTGGGCAGATGGATAAGTTAGGCCCCGGTTTTGTGCCGTTCGGTATCGAGGTTTCGACCGCGCTGGCAAAAGCCGCCGATGCGCGTTTTAGCGTGCATGGCGGGGCGTGCATCAATGCACCGACGTTGGATGGCCTTAAGGCCGTCGGCGACGAATTTTTCGCCGCCGCCACCTTGCGCTCGTACTTAGAACACGAAATGAACCCCCTGGCGGTGCTGAACGAGCTTTGTCGGGTGCTGCAACCCGGCGGCGTGGCCATCGTCAAGGTACCCAACTACGGTTCTTGGAACCGCATGGTGATGGGGCCTAAGTGGTGCGGTTTTCGTTATCCCGATCATTTGAACTATTTCACGCCCACCACCTTGAAAAAGATGGCGCAAAAAGCCGGATACGCCGTGCATTTCGGCCTGACCTATACGCTGCCGACCTCCGACAACATGTACGCCGTGCTGAAAAAAGAGCGCGGCAAAGGCGCCGCCCGGGGGTCTTGCGGTGGCGGTGGGTGCGGCGGGGGCTGTTGAGGGCGATTGCCTAACTGAGGACGTCGTGTTATCGTGTAACACACCGTAACACCTTGGAGTGCCGCCATGCCCAGCCCCCTTAAAGGCATTCATCTTTCCGTCCGTGTTCCCGAAGAGGTTATGGACAAAGTGGATCGCATCGTTCTGGCGACGGACCGCAACAAGAGTTGGGTGGTGCTGCGGGCGTTAACGCTTTATCTGGAAGGTGAGGGCGGCGGTATTTTGCAAGACGCCGCCGGACTTGAAGCCTTGGATCGCGGCGATAGCATCGGTTTCGACGAAGCCATGGACGAGATGGAGCGTTTGGTCGATGAAATCGAAGTGCAACGGGCGGTTGGCTGACGATGACGGCACCTTTGGCCCGTCTGTCGGGGCCAGCCCATATTTGGCTGAAAGCGGAGATTGCCTACATCGCGGCGCGCAATCCGGGCGCGGCGCGCAAGCTCCTTCAAAAGTTTCGCGCGGCCCGTGACCTGATCGGGCGATTTCCCAACGGCGGAGAACCTGGGCAGATTCCAGGAACTCGAAAATTCGTGGTTGACTCTTATGTGTTGACGGTGCGTCAACGCGCAAACGGCATCATCGAAATTGCCGCCATCCGGCACAGCCGGCAAGAGGATGCCTATAAACCCGATATCCATGACGATTAGGTGTTTTTGGCGGCGTAAAGGGCTTGGTCGGCGCGGTGGACCAGTCTCGTTGGCTTAAAGAATGCTGCCACTATTTGGCAGTGTGCTGTGTTATACCTTCGCCATGTCCCGTACCTATCGCCTGTTTGACTTGCTGCAAGTCCTGCGTCGCCACCGCCATCCCTTGAGCGGGGAGGCCTTGGCGCGCGAATTGGGTGTTTCTCTGCGCACGCTTTACCGCGACATCGCCGCCTTGCAGACCATGGGCGCGGAAATCAAGGGGGAGCCTGGGGTGGGCTATGTTCTAAAACCCAGCTTTCTGTTGCCGCCGTTGATGTTTTCACAAACCGAGATCGAGGCGCTGGCGCTGGGCCTCAAGTGGGTGGCCAAACGTACCGACGACGCTCTTGCAACGGCGTCGGTGGATGCGATGGCCAAGCTGGCCGCCGTTCTGCCCAGCGATCTGCGCGACGGCCTTGAGGACGACGCCCTCATCATCGGCCCCAGCTGGAAACGGCCGCAGGTGGTTAACCTAGCCCTGTTGCGTCGGGCGCTTCATGAGGAAAAGAAACTCGAGCTTAATTACCGCGACGAGAAGGGCATGCAAACTGCGCGTATCGTGTGGCCGGTGACGCTCGGATTTTTCGAAACGACGCGGGTGTTGGTCGCCTGGTGCGAATTGCGCGGGGATTTCCGCCATTTCCGTACCGACCGCATCGAGGCGGCGGTGTTGCTCGCCGAGCGCCCGCCCAAACGCCGCAAAGCGCTTCATAAGGAGTGGCGCAACATACTACTGACAAAACTTGACAGTGCAGCTTGTTATTCAAACGTCCCATCGGTAAATGCCCAGGAGGACAAAATGAACACCGAACTCGTATTTTATACCAACCCGCAATCGCGTGGGAATGTCGTGCATTGGATGCTGGAGGAAGTCGGCCAGCCCTACCGGACGGAGGTGCTTGAGTATGGGCCAGAGATGAAATCGCCCGGTTATCTCGCCATCAACCCCATGGGTAAGGTTCCGGCGCTCAAACACGGCGACAAGGTGGTGACGGAAACCGCCGCGATCCTTTGTTATCTTGCCGATACGTTCCCCGAAGCCGGGCTCACCCCCGAACCCGCAGGGCGCGGCGACTATTACCGGTGGATGTTCTTCGCGGCGGGATGCCTAGAGGCGGCGTTGAGTAACCATGCCGTCGGCTGGAATCCCGCTCCCGACATGCAGCTGAAATTCGGTTATGGATCTTACGAACTGGTGATGGACGTCATGACTGACGTGGTGCGGGGAAAGCGCCATCTCGCCGGCGAGGGCTTTAGCGCGGTTGATCTTTATGTTGCGTCCTACCTGGACTTTCTCATGCGCTTCGATGTGATCGAGAAGCGCCCGGAGTTCACAGCCTACTGCGATCCCCTGGTCAACCGCCCGGCGGCTTTACGCGCCAAGGAAAAGATTGCGGCGCTGATGAGCGGCCAAGCGTGGGATCAAGCGAAAAAGCTGAAATAGGCGATGGGGGGGCGCGGGTGGTCAGGCACCCGCGTCATCCGCCCATAGGTTAAGACGCCTTGGCCTTCGCCCCCATGACGCGGTTACGCCCGGCGTTTTTGGCGGCGTAGAGGGCCTGGTCGGCGCGGTGGACCAGTTCGCGCAGGGTTTCGCCTTCCATGTATTGCGCCACGCCGAAACTGGCGGTGACGCGTCCGACCGTTTCGATGTCGGTGAGCGCCAGCCGCGCGCGGCAGGTTTCGGCCAGTGCCATAGCACCATCCAGCTTCGTTTCGCGCACCAAGATCAAAAATTCCTCGCCGCCCCAGCGGGCGAACGCATCCAGTTCGCGCAAGCGTTCACGGATGGTTTCGGCCACGGTTTGCAAAACCCGGTCGCCGGTATCGTGGCCGAAGTTGTCGTTGATGGATTTGAAATGGTCCAAATCGAACATAATCAGGCAAAACGGCGTGTCGCGCCGCCCCGCCCGTTTGAGTTCTTGGTTCATCAAGTCGGTGATGTGGCGACGGTTGAACAATTTGGTCAAGGTATCGGTGGTGGCCTGGCGGCGCAGCGTTTCTTCCGCTTCGACGCGCTGCTCAACCTCGCGGTGCAAGGTTTCCAGGTTTCGGTTTTGCTCGTGGGCAAAGCGCATGAGTACGGAAACGATGATGAGCGTGGCGATCAACGTCAAAGCGCCCAAGCAAAACTGAATGATTCTAAAGGTTTGGATGGCCAAGCGGTTGAGGCTTTGCAGGCTCGTTTCCACCTGATCGGTTTCGACGACAAGATCGGCGAAAATGTGATCGAATGCGGGGTCGTGGGCGGTGCCGCCACCGGTGCTGAGGTGCGCACGCCAGCGCAATTCCATCAATCGGTTCAGTTCCACCAGCAGTTCTCGGGTGTGCTCGATTTTGCCGCGCAAAACCGGGTCGTCTAAGGGGATGAAGGTTCCTTCCTCGTTGGTGCCGCCTTTCAACATGGCCTCGGCGTACCAATCGGCCTCTTGCAGGTGCCGTCGCACGCTGTTGAAATTTTCCGCACGGTCGTTGCTCACCATTTCCTCGAACCACAGGTGCGCGGTGGTGGCGGAAAGTTTGACTTCCATGGTGGCGTCAATGAGCGGGGTATAGCGTTCCGCCAGACGCAGGCCGGTGTTGAAGCTATAGAGCGTGATGAGAATCACCATCGTGCCCACTAAAATAATGAGCAAAGCCAAGGACCGTAACGGTAAACGCTTAACCTTAGACAGGGAACTAGTAGACGCAAAACCAGACGTAACGTTGTCGGCGACAGCGTTGTTGGGTGGCGTATCCGGGTCTGGCGCGAATTCGTCGCGCGCTTCGGTCTGGGAGCTGTCCATGGAAAAAACCACGACCTCCGTTTCTGACGTTCTGTCTCAGACGTAAGCCTAAGCCCGCAATGCGGGTGCGGTCAATCAAACCTTTGGCAAACCTTTAAAAGATTGTGGGTTGGGAAGAGGGAGGGGTTAAACGTCAATATCCAAAACGAAGCGGGCGTGTTCTTGGATATAGGCGTACCGCAGCTCGGCCTTCTTGCCCATCAGGCTTTCCACCAGTTCCTCGGTATCGCGGATATCGTCCCAGTCGTCCACGCCGTGGCCGGATGGGATGGTGATGCGCAGCAACACCCGGGCGGCCGGGTTCATGGTGGTTTCCTTCAGCTGCTGGGCGGGCATTTCGCCCAAGCCTTTAAAGCGGCTGATGTCGACTTTACCGCGTCCGCTGAAGGCGCTTTTCATCAGCTCGTCTTTGTGCGCGTCATCGCGGGCATACAGCACCTTGGCCCCTTGGCTGATGCGGTACAGGGGAGGCATGGCCAAATAAAGATGACCATTCTCAATGAGTTTCGGCGTTTCCCTAAAGAAAAACGTCATCAACAGCGAGGCGATGTGCGCGCCGTCCACGTCGGCGTCGGTCATGATGATGATCTTTTCATAACGCAGCGCCGCATCGTCGTAGTTTTTACGGGTGCCGCAGCCCAGCGCTTCGACCAGATCCGAAAGTTCCTGGTTGGCCTTCAGTTTGTCGGTGGTGGCGGAAGCGACGTTGAGAATCTTGCCGCGCAATGGCAAAATCGCCTGGGTTTTGCGGTCGCGTGCTTGTTTGGCGGAGCCGCCTGCGCTGTCGCCTTCGACGATGAACAGCTCCGTGCCTTCCGCCGTGGTGTGGCTGCAATCGGCCAGTTTACCGGGCAGGCGCAGGCGTTTGGTCGCCGATTTGCGTTTGGTTTCTTGGTCCAAGCGGCGCTTGAGGCGATAGTTGGCGCGTTCCACCGCGTATTCCACCAAGGCCTTGGCCAGTTTTGGGTCGCCCGAAAGCCAGATGTCGAAGCGGTCGCGCACGGCGTTTTCCACCAAGCGTGCGGCTTCGGCGGTGGCGAGTTTGTCCTTGGTCTGGCCTTGAAACTGCGGTTCGGCAATGAACGCCGACAGCATTACGGTGGCCCCGCCCAACAAATCGTCGGCCATGATCTTGGCCCCGCCCTTGATGCCGATCAGTTCCGCGTGTGCCTTGATGCCTTTGGTCAAAGCGCTTTTGAGGCCCGATTCATGGGTGCCGCCTTGGGGCGTGGGCACCGTGTTGCAATAGGAATTGAGCAGCGGGTCTTCATCCAATGGCCATGCCACTGCCCATTCGACCCGTCCGGGCGCGTCGGGAAACTCGGCTTTGCCCTCGAACGGCACCGGGGTGACGGTGCGCCGGTCTTTCAGCAATTCCGCCACATAATCCGCCAGGCCGCCGGGGAAGTGCAGCTCCGCCTTTTCGGGGACCTCTTTGTCTTCTTTGTCTTTGAGCAGGCTGGGATCGCAGTTCCAGCGGATTTTTACGCCGCGAAACAGGTACGCCTTGGATCGCACCATGCGCCACAGGGTATGCGGGCGAAAATGCGTGCGTGAACCGAAGATATCCACGTCCGGCACAAACGTGACGGTGGTGCCGCGGCGGTTGTTGACGGATCCTAAATCTTCCAGGTTCGAGGTCGGTTTGCCGCGCGAATAGGTCTGGCGGTACAGGGTTTTGTCCTTGGCGACTTCGACGATCAGTTCCGACGATAACGCGTTGACCACGCTGGAGCCGACGCCGTGCAGTCCGCCCGAAGTTTCGTAAGCGCTGCCGCCGAATTTACCGCCGGAATGCAGCGTGGTGAAGATGACTTCCAGCGCCGAGATGTCTTTGAATTTGGGGTGCGGATCGACCGGAATGCCGCGCCCGTTGTCTTTGACGGTCAGGCGGTTGCCCGTGTTCAGTTCGACTTCGATGACCGTGGCATGACCCGCCACCGCTTCGTCCATGGCGTTGTCGATGATTTCGGCGGCCAGATGGTGGTAGGCGCGCTCGTCGGTGCCGCCGATGTACATGCCCGGGCGCTTGCGCACCGGCTCCAAGCCTTCCAGCACCTCGATGTCGGCGGCGGTGTAGGCATCGCCAGCGGCTTTCACCACTTTAGCGCCGGGTTTGGATGCGGGCTTTTCAACCTTTTGGGCCTCCGGCTTTTTTGCGGGAGTTTTTTTCGCTTTGGGGGCGTCGGCGTTAAACAAATCGCTCATGGATCTCACGGAATATTGAAGGGGTTCATTCGTCGGTAGGCATTTGGGCGGCGCTACAGTATCCTAAAATCGACGCGGGTGTGCATCAACCCTCATTTGGTAGTCTTTTAGGGCGTAAACGTCAAAGTGTTGTGGTTCAAAGGGCAGGGGATTTTTCAGACATGAGCGAATCGGAAACCAATCTTGGCCGTCAAAAGCCCAGTTCTCATCACCCCCGGGGCCAATTGGCCATCCGTCAGTTGGCCATGCCCGCCAACTTGAACGCAGGCGGCAACATCT
The DNA here is from genome assembly GCA_024653965.1 of Rhodospirillales bacterium. Lineage (GTDB taxonomy): Bacteria > Pseudomonadota > Alphaproteobacteria > Rhodospirillales > Magnetovibrionaceae > JANLGW01. Next base: position 71,279 of record JANLGW010000074.1, on the reverse strand, counting down.
TCGGCGGCTGGCTGTTGTCGCAGATGGACATCGCGGGCGGCATCACCGCCTCGGACCGCGCCCGGGGCCGCGTCGCCACGGTGGCGATCACGGCGATGGAATTTCACCAGCCGGTGCATGTGGGCGACGTGTTGTGCTGTTACGCCGATGTGACGCAGGTCGGCAAGACCTCGCTCACCATTCATGTGCAGGCCTGGGTGCATCGCCGCAACGCCGGGGAAGTCTTGGAAATTAAGGTTACTGCCGGCGATTTTGTGTTTGTGGCGTTGGATGAAAACGGCAAAAAACGCCCGGTGCCGAAGGGATAGGGGGCTGTTATGAGCGATAACCGCATTCATCTGATCACCTTGGGCGTTAAAAATATGGCCATTTCACGAGCCTATTACGAAGCGATGGGCTGGGTCGCATCCCCCATCAGCATGGCCGAGGTGACCTTTTTCCAAGCTGGCGCTCAGGTGTTGGGGTTGTACGGCCAAGACTCCCTCAACCACGACACGGGGCTGAACAGCCCTAAACCCGGCGGCATCACGCTGGCGGTGAATTTAAGTTCGCGCAACGAGGTCGATGCGATGATCGGCCAAGCGCTGGATGCCGGGGCGACGCTGCTGTCGGCGGCGAAGGAAATGCCGTGGGGTGGTTATACGGCCTACATCGCGGACCCCGATGGCCATCCGTGGGAGTTTTCCTACGTGGCGCAACTGGTGCCGGATCAAAGCGGCGCGCTGGTGCTGCCCGATAAGCTGTAATTAAGGCGCGGCACACACCGTTGCCAGATCAAGCACGTAACCGCATGGCTGGTCCGGTCGGCTTTCCCAGATGTGCAGATCGGGCGTTCCGGTGCAGCCCGCATCCTCGATCAAGGCGGTTTTGCCCGTTTTGTCACAGACCAACACCGATGAATTTTTGCCCTCCTGGCGGGCTTTTAGGACGTGGCCGTCGAAGGCATTCAGCAGGGCTGGGTTGTGTTCCGTAGCGACGGTCAGCAGTGCGGCGTCGCGTAAATCTGCGGGCGGATGGTCGTAAAACACGGTGACGTGCACGGCGGAGCTGACTTTGGTGAGCGCGCTACCCAGCCCCAGCATTTTTTCTTTATCGACCGCGGCGGCATCGTGCAGGCATGAACTCGTCAACAAGGTGACGGCGACGAACGCCATGCATCGGCTCGTTATCTTGCGCATGGGCTCCCCCTCAATCGTTCCAAAAGACCAGTTTTCCGGCGCCGTCGCGCCCGGTATCCAGATTCCACGCCCCCATGTCGGCGAGGCGGTCGATCCGCTTCTCACCGACGTCATGGCCAATCTTGCCCCAAACCTGGGCGACATTGTCGCGCGCGCGGTCGAAAATGGCGTCGTAAGGCATCGGGCCTTCGGGCGTTGTTAAGGCGTCGATATATTCCGGGTGGTCAATATCGGCGGGCGAAGGGTAAGTCAGGCCCGCGTTGACGGCGACGTGGCGGGCAAAGGCGGGCAGAGCCGAGCCTTCTTCGATGGCGTCCACGATGGGGCCAAATTTGGCGTGCCAGGAATCTACGTCGGGTGGGTTCTGGCCGTGGACGCCGGGATGCACGTCTCGCAACATGCCGTTCCACAAACCGAAGATATCCGCATCAATCCGTTGTTCATCTTCCGCATGATGACAGGATAATATCCCATTGTTTTTGCTATCAAAATGTTCAGATAATCCGACCTGACCTAAGTTCATGCGTTGGAAGATGTAGGCGTCTTGGTGCATCTCGCAGATGCGATGATCCGTTTTGTTTTGCGCGTAGGGGCCGACTTTGAGTTCCACGATGGGGTGGACAGTCACGTCCATGACCACGTGCGCGGCGTAACCCAACAGCCATGCCAGGCATTTTTGCTGCCGCGCCCCGGTCATCGGCCATAGCCGCTTTACGCCGGAACGGATCATGTCCGTGGTGCGGGTATAATGCATCAAATCCGCCCACGACGCGGCATCGCTATCGGCGATGTCGAGATAGGGGTAATCGGGGCTGATCGCGCCCAGTTCGCAATAGTTCAAATACAGTCCGGTGACGCGTTTGACGTTTACCGGGATGGCGTCATCGGCATCCACCAATTCGCGCATTTGGTTGACCAGCGTCAGATGCGCATATCCGCCGGGCATGTTTCCCCCCATCCCTGTTATTAACGTGCACAGGAATGCTAGAACACAATTTTAGGTTATACCACCATCAAAAGCACATAAGCGCCCGCGAACAGGGCGGTGACGGCGGCGATTTCGTTGAGCATGCGTTCGATGTTCATGGTCGTTCTCCGATTGGGTTTCGATATGAGAACAAAACATGAACACGGTAGGGTTGTCAAGGCCTATCAGGGGGGGCTATCGGAGGGGGCGTCGTAACGGTCGGGGCGGGTCAAGTTTGGGCGCATTCTTGTTTGGGTGACAATAGACAAAGCGGAGGCCGGTTCTGCCGCCAATCCGGCTATGCGAAAGGCTGTAAATTGATGACGTGTGAATCCATACTAGCAGAAAATGATGAAAAACCCCGTGGTGGGAGCCAGCCGATGTTCGTGAATGACCTAGAAAACTATATAACCTATGACGCCGAGCGCGATATCAAACTCAGCGAGTCTGGCCGCGTTATTGATGAGGCCGGAAAGTTTTTTGTTCTTTTTTTGCGGGACATCAAGGTCCCATTTCAGGCGCAGGCTGAGTTTATCCAAATGCCGTCGCGCGAGTGGTGGTGGATTGACTGGACCATCTTGTCCATGGGGGGTGGACCTTATGTAGCACTTCCCGATGAACCCACTCCTCGATTCCGAACATCCTTTCGTTACACCTTCACTTCGGCTGATGAAGAGTGGGAGGTCGTCGGGATTATTAAAGAGGCACTGAGAGTCTATGGTGATTGTTACGGAACAACTAAGGCCGATGTACGCCATGTGGTGATTGCAGAGGATGCGTGGGCATTCCCGGAAAACCGCGCTCGGGCGGAGTTGTCGTGACGGTCGGGGCGCGGGCCAATTTGGGCGCAATTCTTGTTACGGTGACAATAATTGCGTCGTTTTCCCGGTAGGGCTGCGTTATGACTGTGGGGTGTTTTTTGCTCCCCAGGATTTTTTCCGATGGTTTTTCGCCTTCCGCCCGCCGTGTTGTTGACGTTGTCCGCGCTGTTTTGGGGCGGAAACTTCGTCGTGGGGCGGTGGGCGCACAGCGACATTCCGCCGCTGAACCTCACCTTTGCGCGTTGGTTGGTGGCGGCGTTGATCTTGACCCCGTTCATCGCCCGCGAGATGTGGGCTCTGCGCGATATCCTTCGCCGCCATTTCGCTTTGTTGTTTGTGTTGGCGTTGATGGGCATGGCGATGTTTCACAGTTTTATCTACATCGCGCTGGGCACCACCGAGGCCATCAACGCCGCCTTTGTGCTGGCGGCCATGCCCGTGGTTATCCCGGTGGTATCAAAGATCATGGGTGATGAACGCCTTAGCGTGCGCCAAGCCATCGGCATCTTGGTGTCGTTCATCGGTGTGGGCGTGATCGTGTCGCGTGGTGACTTAGGCGTGTTATTAAACATGAGCTTCACCCCGGGTGATTTGTGGGTGCTGGCGGCGGTGGTGGCGTGGTCGGTTTATTCGGTGCTGGTGCGGCGTAAACCCAAAGAATTGCCGTCGTTGGTGATGATCGGTGCCTGTATGTGGATCGCGGTTGTGATTTTGGCGCCGTTTTACGCCTGGGAACGGATCGCCGTGGGCGGTTTTGCGCTGACGCCGTCGAGCCTGCTGGTGATCGCCTATTTGGCGTTGTTTGCCTCCATCGCCGCGTTTGTGTGCTGGAACGCGGGTGTGCATCGGATGGGCGCGAACAAAGCGGGGCTGTTTATTCACCTGATCCCGCTGTTTGCCTCGATTTTTTCCATTATCTTTTTGGGCGAAAGCCTCAAAAGTTATCATTTTATCGGCATCGTGCCCATCTTGGTGGGCATTTCGCTCACTACCACCGCCAAGGCGCTCCCTGAAAGCGCCACCCTCGAAAGCACCTGAGAAAGAAGCTTGATATGACGACGCAACGCTACCGCCTGAACGTCTTTTTGTTGTCGTTGTGCCAGGGTTTCTCTCTGGTTTCGGCCGTAACCTCGATCACCTTTGCCGGGCTGGTGGGGCAGATGTTGGTCGACAACAAGCTGTTCGCCACGTTGCCGATTGCGATCATGACGGTGGGTACCGCGCTATGCACCATTCCGTTGTCCTTATTGATGAAGCGCGTCGGGCGCCGGGTGGGCTTTTTGATCGGCGCATCGTCGGGCGCGGTGGCGGGGGCGTTTGCGGCTTATGCCATTACCCAGGCCGATTTTGTGCTGTTTTGCATCGCCATGCTGTTTATGGGCATCTATCAGGCGACGACCCAATATTATCGTTTTGCCGCCGTGGAAAGCGTTCCGGTCAACTACGTTTCGCGCGCGGTGTCGTTCGTTTTGTTGGGCGGGGTGGTTTCGGCGCTGATCGGGCCAAGCTTGGCGGTGGCGAGCAAAGACTTGCTGGCCCCGGTGCAATTTGCGGGCGCATTCGCGGTGGCGGCGGGGGTGAGTTTTCTGGCGATGATCCCCATCGCTTTTTTGAACATTCCCCGCCCGTCCGAGGCGGCGAGCGCCGAGGGCGCGCGGCCTTTAAGCGAAATCATGCGTCAGCCCGCGTTTGTCGCCGCCGTGCTGAACGCCGCGACCAGTTACGGCCTGATGGTGCTGGTGATGACGGCGACCCCTCTGGCCATGAGTGCATGCGCGTTTCCCATCAGCAATACCGGTTCGGTCATTCAATGGCACGTGCTGGCGATGTTCGTTCCGTCGTTTTTTACCGGCACGTTGATCCATCGGTTTGGCGTGCTGACCATTTTGTATAGCGGCATGGCGCTGTTTGTCGTCAGCGCGGCATTTGCCCTGACGGGCATCGAACTGTTGAACTTCACCGGCGCGTTGATCTTGCTGGGGGTGGCGTGGAACTTCCTGTTTGTCGGCGGCACCACGCTGCTGACCGAAGCCTATCGGCCCAATGAAAAGGCCAAAACTCAGGGCGTTAACGAATTTATCGTGTTCGCCGCTGCGGCGACCGGTTCGTTCGCTTCCGGCGGGCTGTTTCATGTGTCGGGGTGGGATGCGGTCAACTATGGCATGGTTCCCTTCTTAGGCGCGACGTTGGCCGCAACCTTGTGGTACCAAAAGTGCCGCAAAATTTCGCTGGCCGTGGCCGAATAAGGCGAACGGGTAGGGACGAGCAAAAACCATTTCATATTCATGGTTTTGTTCGTTATGGTTGTCCGGCCAGACGACCATGATCCACCCCCTTAGCGCCACCTTCTTAAATGCGGGTGCGGCGTGAGGAACCTGATGAAAATATTATTGGTCGAAGATAGCCGAACTTCCGTCCTTTTGGTGCAAATGTTGCTCCAAGACGATCCGCTCGAAACTTATGAACTGCATGTGGCGGGTACCCTTGCCGACGCCAAGACGCGGCTGGGCAATGAAAAATTCGATCTCATCTTGCTGGATTTGACGCTGCCCGACACCTCGGGGCTGGCGACGGTAGATTCGGTTTTCAGCATTGCCGACGGCACCGGGATCGTGGTGTTGACGGCGCAAAACGACGAAGAATTGGGTCTGGCCGCATTGCGTCACGGGGCGCAGGACTTTCTGGTCAAGGACGAAACCTATCGCCGGGTGCTGCTACGCGCCATCAAGTACGCCCGCCAGCGCAGCCTAGCCGAAAAGGAAATTCGCGAGGCCAGGGATCTGGCGGAATTCGCCACCCGCTCGAAATCCAGCTTCATCGCCAATCTCAGCCATGAGTTGCGTACGCCGCTCAACGCCGTTATCGGTTTTTCCGAAATGATGCTGAGCGGCATGACCGGCAAGATGACGGACAAGCAGCACGAATACACCAACGATATTTTCAAGTCTGGGCGTTATCTGCTGGGGCTGATCGGCACGGTGTTGGATATTTCCAAAATCGAGGCCAATAAACTGGAACTGCATAACGGCATTGTGGACATGCGAGAGATTATTGCCGACGTGACCGAGCGCCTGCAAGGCGCTTATCATAACGGTATAGTCGAATTGGTCGTGGATGTGGCCCCCGGTCTGCCCAAATTGTACGGTGATGAAACCATGTTGACGCAGGTCGTTACCAATCTGGTCGGCAATGCGCTGAAGTACTCCCCGGATGGCGGCGAGGTGAGGGTCTCTGCCGTCGTGGAGAACGGCGATATGATATTTACCGTGAAGGACCATGGCATCGGCATTCCTAAGGACGAGATCGATATGGTGCTGCAGCCGTTTGGCCGCACCCAGGAGTCCCGCGTGCGCAACATCGACGGTACGGGCTTAGGCTTGCCGTTGACCAAGGGGCTGGTCGAGGCCCATGGCGGCACGCTGAAGCTTGTAAGCGATACGGGCAAAGGCACCACCGTCATCGTGCGGTTGCCGGATGATCGCCTGAGAAATTGAGCGGTACCCGATTATTTCTTGGCGTCGATACGGCGGATAAATTCTTTCAAGATGCGTTCGTACAGTTCATCTTTGAGCACCTTGTCTTCGACCTGGGTTTCCAAGGACGGGTTGTCGTTGACCTCGATGATCATTAGCCCCTTGTCGGTTTGTTTTAGGTCCACCCCGTAAAGGCCGTCGCCGATCAGCCGGGCGGCCTTGCATCCGATCTCCACCACTTCGGCGGGGGCGTCTTCGACGGCGAAGGTTTTCCACGCACCTTGTTTGAAGGTGCCGTCTTTGCTGTGATTGACGATCTGCCAGTGATTGCGCGACATCATGTATTGGCAGACGAACAGCGGTTCGCCGTTTAGGACGCCGACGCGCCAGTCGTAGGGGGTGTAGACGTATTCCTGGGCCAAGATCAGGCGCGAGTGTTTCAATAAGTCCGCGCCGCCTTCCAACAGTTGTTCGCGGTTTTCCGCTTTGTGCATGCCGCGTGAAAACGAACCATCGGGAATTTTTAAGACGATGGGATAGCCTAATTCCTCTTCCAGCTGCGGCACGATGTCCGGTCCGAAGTCGAGCCGGTTGAGGACGCGCGTTTTTGGCATGGGCAGGCCGTGGCGTTGCAACAGCTCGTGCAGATAGACTTTGTTGGTGCAGCGCAGGATCGAGGTTGGATCGTCGATCACCGCCAATCCTTCCTGTTCGGCCTTGCGGGAGAATTGATAGGTGTAATGGTCGATGGAGGTATTGGTGCGGATGAACAGCGCGTCGAATTCCGGCAGGCGGCGATAATCTTTTTTGGTAATCAACTCCACATCCATGCGCAGGCCCTGACCGATGCGTTTGAATTTATTGAACGTCGGCATGTAGGAAGGCGGCAGGGCTTCTTCCGGGTCCATTAAAATGGCTAAATTGTAGAATGCGGGCGGGCGACCGCCGCTGAGTTCCTTGCGCGTGCGGGTATAGGCCTGCAAGGCGTCGTAAAACATGGATGTAAGATCGTCGGGGACATGGTGCAGTCCCAGCGGTCGAATGGCGATGATTTTCCATCGTTTGTCGTCGGGCTCTATATCGAGCTGCAAAATCGGGTAGCGGAAGGTGTCGAAGCATTCTGCGGCCAAGCGCTTGAAATGCTCGTTGTCGGGTTTGCCGAAAAACACCGTCAGTGAGAATGCTTCCGTCGGCGCTTCGGCCACTATGCGCTTGATGGTGCGATTCAAGATGGCGTTCAATTCCGGCACGGCGAAGTCATAGAGGTTCTTGCGCTGTAGGCTCAGCACGTCGGCCACCGTGGGCATGGGCGTCTGGCCCCGGGCTTCGGCCAGCAACGAGCAGTAATAACCGGCGCTCAGATACTCGTAGCGCCGACACAAATTGATGACGCGGGCAGGGCGGTGTTTATCCTTCGTATTGTTGGTCAAAAAGGCATTGGCGCCGATCAGATTGAGGCCCTCGGTCGGGCCTTTCCAATCGCTCAAGCGGTCAACGATGATGGCGTAACGGGGCATTTAAGGGGCACCCTCTCGCAAAGGATGAATGACAACCGAGGCAAAATGTTTGCGGCTGCCAAAGCGCATCATGCGGGTCAATTCTTCCGGTGTGATGGGAATGCCGATGCAGTCCGTATCGAAACGGTTTTTTTCGGGTTCGGGGAAGGGGTCGTTGATATAGATAAAATGGTCATCGTGCGCCGTGAGCACCACCCAGTGCGGTTCTTTGTCCCCCGACAGCCGCCAGGCGCTGATCAAAACGATGGGGATGTTGCCGCGATCCAAGTGCCCGCACAGTTCATCGGTGCTGAGCGGGGTGTTGCGCATCGGGATGGCGGTCTTGGCGGCTTCATTGAGGAACCCTTCCTCGACCATGCGGATCACATCTTTTTTGTCCTCGCTGCGCACGGAAGAAACGAACATTTCGGTTTCATCGCTGAGCGCCACGTCGACGCCGAAGCCGCGTCGCCATGCCGCCAGCGCCAAGCCCATCGCGCCGCAGCCGCCGTGTCCGGCGGTCATGAAGATGGTGGTGGCTTCGCGCCACATCTGCAGTTCCAACTGGCGATTGACGGGGAAGTTCGGCGCTTGGGTGCGCATCGCCATGATCAGGCATGCCGGGCCGCAGGTGAAGTTCAGCGTTTGCGCATAATACGACACCCGGTTCAAGTTGTTCGCCAGATGCGGGGCCATGTGTTTTTCCATGCGCACCGCGCTGGCGTGATCTTCGTAATAATCGGGGTGCACGGCGAAGGCCCGGTATCCCAATTGCTGATACAGGGTTTGGGCGGCGACGTTATTTTGGTGAACTTCCAGGCGCATGCGCGTGGCGCCATGTTCCACGGCGCGCAGCTCGCATTGCATCATCAGGTTGCGCGCGATGCCGCGTCCGCGCAGGTCGGGTTCGACCGCCAACGAATAAAGCCGCGCCAGCGATGTGTTGGGGTGGAACAGCACCAAAGTGTAGCCGGTGAGGCGACCGTTTTCGTCTTCGTCGGTAAGCAGCATCGCTTTGCCTTTGCTGAGAAAGCGGCGAAAGCTGCGGGCGGACAAGCGGTCGGTCTCGAAACAACGGGTTTCAAGTTCGACTAAAGCGGGTACGTCGTCAAGGACCGCATCCCGGATCATGGTGGCCTTTCAGGTGCTGATTACATCGTCAAGTTTGAACGGCTCAGCATATTGTATTTGCATTATCTTACAGGCCCCATCTTACAGTCCTAGGGCGAAACAAAAAAGGCCCGGTTATAAAAATACACCGGGCTTTTTCCATGATGAGTAGAAGACGTTATTTGCCAAACAGGCCTTTGACCGCTCCGGCAGCACCTTCGACCGCGCCACCGGTAGCGCCGCCAACACCCTGCAGAGCGTCTTGGGCGGCTTTTTCGGCGGCATCCTTGGCCGCTTTGCCCATTTCGGCGGCGGTGCCGGAAATATCGGCTAGGCCCAGTTGCGATAGATCCAGCGAACCGGCTGCGCTGCCTGCTGATTTGGTGATTGCGCTGATCACTTGATCGACAACTTCAGCAGGGCTCGCGCCCCCCGATTTTTTGCCGATGTCGGATAAGTGAATTTCCGGTAGCGGCGTAGGCAGGACTTTGCCCTGCAACAGGGTCGACGATACGTTGACCTTGCCGCCTTTGATGTAAAGATCGTTGATCACGATTTTCGGGGCAGAGCCGTCGTCTGCAGGGGCAGGCTCGCTTGATTTACCGCCACTCACGACACGCATAAAGTCTTCGACATTTTTCTGGATGGCGGCAATGTTGGAGCCGTCCGCGCCGATTTCATAGGTGACTTCCGGATTGCGCACCATGACTTCATCGACGACGATGAGGCTGGGGCTCCAGTCTTCGCCCAGCTTTACGCTGATTTCGCCCAAGTTTACCGCGCGTGGTGTCTTGAAGCCTGAAGGGTTGGCGATGGTGAGCCCGCGCAGGCCTGCTTTTAGATCCGCAAGGCTGATGTCTACGCCGTCCAGCGCAACATTCACTTGGGTGACACGCGAGCCTTGCTCTTCGATCACGGCTTCGACAAATCTACCGGCGTTTTGCGCCAGGTAATAGATGCCGATGGCGAGCACCACGACGATCAGGCCAAGACCGATAGCAAGTTTCTTCATCATTTGCGTTTCTCCCGTCATTGTTGTTTGGAATGATTATGGTCTGAATTCAAATTGCGTTCAATGCATTGCGATCGATCCCCCTTGTTTGCCGGGGAAGGGGAAGTCATAGTCTGCCCATGAATAAATTGAACCATAGCGATATTATCGGTGTGTTGCTGGCGGGCGGGCTTTCGCGGCGCTTCGGCGGCGGCGATAAATGCCTGAACGTGCTGGCGGGGCGCACCTTGTTGGAGCGCGTGGTTGAGCGCGTCCGGCCCCAAGTGGGCGCCTTGATCTTGAACGCCAGTGGCGACGGATCGCGGTTTGCCGACGTAAGACTTGAGCCAATGCCTGAGATTGTTGCCGATATCGCACCCGGCGCGTTGGGGCCGTTGGCCGGGGTTTTGACGGGCATGGCGTGGGCGCGCAGCCATATGCGCGGCGCATGCTGGGTCGCCACCTTCGCTACCGACGCGCCCTTTTTGCCGGGCGATCTGGTGGATCGACTTTCGGCGGCGGCTCACCAACAGGGAGCATCCATCGCCATCGCCAGCAGCAGTGGCCGGGCGCATCCGGTATTTGCCTTGTGGTCGATGGATCTGATGGACGATCTGCGGGTCGCTGTAGCCGAAGAAGGCTTGCGTAAAGTTATGACTTGGGTCGAACGTTATCCGCTCGCCGAAGTGGATTTTACTGCCGCACCCGTTGATCCGTTTTTCAACATCAATACGCCTGAAGATTTGGCTCGGGCGGAGCAGTTTATCGAGGGATTTCATGGCGATTGATCGGACACATGTGATGGGCATCGTCGGGCGCAGCGGCAGCGGCAAAACGACATTGCTGATCAAATTGATTCCCGAGCTTAGGGCGCGCGGGCTGTCAGTTTCCACCGTCAAGCACACCCATCACGATTTTGATATGGATCATCCGGGAAAAGACAGCTATCGCCACCGCGAAGCGGGTGCTTGCGAGGTGCTGCTGGCGTCAAACCGGCGCTGGGCGCTGCTGCACGAGCTGAACGGCGCGCCGGAACCCGACTTGGAAGAATTGCTGAACCGAATGGGGCCGGTGGATGTTATTTTGGTCGAAGGATTTAAAGCGCATCCATATCCTAAGATTGAGGTGCACCGCCCGTCGCTGGGCCATCCGTTGATGGCGCGGCACGACGACAGCGTTTTGGCGGTTGCGACGGATGATGCATCAGCCATAGAGGGCTTGGACGGACTGCACGTTGAGGTGTTGGATTTACCCCGCGCCCAAGGCATCGCTGACTTTATTGTCGGTCATTTGAATCGTTAGATTTGCAAAATATATAGATTTCCCCGATCATGATTTGCCGAGGGGCGGCAATAGGGAAGGGGTTTTGTTATGCCTATTCCATCCGATGATCGTGAATTTTGGAATCGCGTTGAACGCGAATTGAAGTTTAGCCAGCCCGGAACGTGGCAGTTGACGCTGTTGTTGCTGCGTCTGGGCATGACGGTGGTGCTGTTTTCTTCTGCTTACGTGTTGTTTTTTTATATCCTCAGCCCACCCAAAGGGTATTTCATCAGCGCCATCGAAATGGCCGTCCCCCCGATGTTTTGGTTATCGGTGGGGGTCATGATGATTATTTGCGGCGCGTATCTGCGATTTCGCGCCATGGGGCCTATTGTCGATAAATTAAAGGTTCACGGCTTGGATTGATGCCTTATATACATCAATATTAGTGTATATTAAAATAATTATACAAAAAAATATGAAATTAGATTTGACACCAACACATAATTTGTGTTTTATTGGCGTCAAGGAATGGTTCGGTCATGTCTGTTGGCATGAAAGACCCGCGGTGATTTGAGGGGGCAGCTTGCGACCGCGTTAACAAATCGAGGCTAAAGCGCCGCGGAGCGTTCCGCGGGTCCAGTATTGAGACCGGAGGCGGAGACCATGCGTACCGAACACACTTTAAAATCGCGAATGCGCCGTTTTTTATCTGTCCGGATGTGTTGTTGCCGTTAGGCGCTACTCCCTAAGTTTCCCCATTTTTATCCAATCGATCCGGCTGCAAAAGCAGCCCATGCAAGGCGCACATGCGCCATGAGCTAAGGAACGCAAGATGACGAATTCGATCAACACTGTTTTTAGCACCGACGGCGATCTGCGTGAGTTTAGCGCCGGATTGGACGATTATGTCAGCGGGCGTTGGTTTGCGGATCGGTGGAAAACTTTCCGTCTGCGCTTTGGCATTTACGAACAGCGTCAACCGGGTCAGCACATGATCCGCGCCAAGGTGCCCGGCGGACGGCTGACGTTCGATCAGGCCCGCGCCATCGCCACGGCCAATGCCAACAATGCGGGCGGCGATATTCATGTCACCACGCGCCAGGGCGTGCAGTTTTATTTTGTGCCCCAAACGAACCTAGTTGGTTTGTTGTCCGATTTGCACGAGGGTGGCGTGACGACGCGCGAAGCATCGGGAGCCACGTTCCGCGCCATCGTCGCGTGCCCCCATGCGGGCGTGTGCGGCGAGCAGTTGACCGATGCGGCCACCGTCGCCGGGCAGTTGACTGAAGCATGGCTGCGCCATCCGCTGACCCAACACATGCCGCGCAAGTTTAAAACGTCGGTTTCGGGTTGCGCCAAGGATTGCGGCCTGGGCGGGATCGATGATTTGGCGTTCATCGCGGTCGAGAAAAATGGCGAAAAAGGCTTTCGCGTGCTGGCCGGTGGGGGCTTGGGCATTGCGCCCGCGCATGCCATCGAGGTGTTTGATTTTGTGGCTGGGCACGACTTACCTCGTGTACAGGAGGCGATTGCGCGCCTGCATCAAGAGCAATCAAGCCGCACCAACAAAAACCGTGCGCGCATTAAGTTTTTAATCAAACGCTTGGGCGCCGCCAATTTTGTCGCCCGCGTGCATGAAGCATTCAACGCCCTGGAAGGATTGGATGGTCCCGCATGGAAGGCATTGGATTGGTCCGCTTATAAAGCAGAAGGACGCAAGTCCATCGAGATCGAGATTCCGTTGGGCTGGCTTTCTTCGGCGCAGTTTGAAGGTTTGGCGAACTTGGCCGAGCAGGCCGGGGCCAGCGAGATTCGCCTGACGCGCACGCAAAACATCATCGCGCAGAACCTTCCCGAACGGGCGGTCGAGGATTTTGTGAACGGCGTGCGTGAATTAGGGTTAGACGCCAGCGGGCGGGTACATGCGCTGGCCAAGCTGGTGTCATGCCCTGGGTCTTCGACGTGCTCGATCGGCATTACCGACAGTCATGCGCTGGCGGGAAGTCTGCTGGCGGCGAGTGGTGAGTTCGCGGGTTTGCCAGAGGTCACGCTGCGTGTTTCCGGTTGCCACAATTCGTGCGGCCATCACCACATTGCCGATATCGGGTTTCATGGCTTGGCCAAGAAAATCGATGGCAATCCGGTGCCGCATTATCAATTGCACCTGGGCGGCAGCCCCGATGCGCACGGCATTTTAGGCCCCGTTATTCCGGCGCACCGGGTGAAGGACGCGCTGCGTCTGTTGCTCAAAGCGTTGAAGGAAGAGCGCCTTAAAGGTGAAAGCGTGCGGACCTGGGCCGAGCGTTTAGGCGACGAGGCGATTGCCAAGATTGTTCAGCCGAGCTTGGAAGGATTGGACCAAGACTCAGGCGAGTTGATCTTCGACGTCGGTTCCGATGTGGCGTTCGTTCCGCCCGCAACCTCTACCGGCGAATGCGCGGCGGCGGCGGTGGTGGCCGAGCACTTGGCCGATCTGGCGCGTGTTGCGCGTTTGGATGCGGCGCGGGCTGCACGGGCGAACCGTCAGGCCGAAGTGGCGGTGCATTTGGAACAAGCGCTGGATGCTCCGCTGCAACGTCTGTTGGCGATTGGTGGCGTGAATAGCGCCGATAGTGTGGGTGAGCGCGAACTCACGGTGCGCGCGCAGTGGTCTCACGATGCCAGCCTGTTGGCAGTATTGGATGACGCGGTGCGGGCGGCGAAAACGGATCAAGTCGAGTTGGCTTTGCCCGCATTGGCGGCTTGGCAGGTGGCGGCAGACCAGGAAGTAGAACGCATCCTGACTTCCGTGCCGGGTTATTTGAGCCAGAAGTTGAACAACGAAACGTTTGCGGGAGCGGCGCAATGAGCGACAATTCTACCATTCTCAAGCACCCTAAAGGGCGCGAACTGCTGAGCGCTTGGAAAGCGCTGAGCGGGGAGGCGTTGCTGAAAGCGGTGTTGAAGGAGCGCTCGCTCAAAGTTGCGGTGTCGTCGTCATTCGGCACGGAAAGCGCCGTGTTGTTGGATATGGTGGCGAGAATCAATCCGGCCATCCCGATCATCACCGTCGATACCGGGCGTCTGTTTGCTGAAAGCATCGCGTATCGTGAAGCGTTGACGAAGCACTTGGATCTGTTGGACGTGCGTGTGATCAGGCCGGCGGAAAGTCTGGTGGCCAATATGGACCCGGACGGCCTGCTCTATCAAAGCAATCCCGATGCATGCTGCCAGGGCCGCAAGGTCATGCCGTATGCCATGACGGTGGCGGGGTTCGACATCCTGATCACCGGGCGTAAACGTCATCACGGTGATGGGCGTCAGCATTTGGATGTCGTCGAAGTTACGGGGGCGCATGTGAAGGTGAATCCGTTGGCGCATTTCAGCGCCGACGATATTGAAGTCGCACTTCGCTCGCGCAACTTGCCGCGTCACCCCCTGGCCGAGGCAGGCTATCCGTCCATCGGTTGCCAGCCGTGCACGCATAAGGCTTGCCCCAGCAAGGGCGTGCGTTCGGGCCGTTGGGCTGGCCATGAAAAAACCGAATGCGGCATTCACACCTTTTTATGATTTTTAACTTCAGAGCCTTGGAGGCTAACCATGAGCAACATCAATCAAGTTAATCGCGAAGCTGCCGCGAAGGCCGAAGCCGAAGCGCGCAATATCTACACCGTCGAACATCCGGTACGTCCAGAAGACCATTGGCAACGCACCGGCCATCGTGGCGGCGTGTTGTGGCTGACAGGCTTGTCGGGCGCGGGCAAAAGCACCGTGGCGTTGGGCGTCGAACACACCTTGCATCGTTTGGGTTATCAGGCGTTTGTGTTGGATGGCGACAACGTGCGCGCGGGCCTGAATTCCGACTTAGGCTTCAGCCCCGAAGATCGTCACGAGAACTTGCGCCGCATCGCCGAGGTCGCGGCGCTTTTTGCGCAATCGGGTTCGCTGGTGGTGACGGCGTTTATCTCGCCTTATCAGGCCGACCGCGATCAGGCTCGCGCCATCATCGGCGAGGGCTTTCATGAAGTCCATGTCCATGCTGGGCTGGACGTGTGCGAGGCGCGCGACCCCAAGGGGCTTTACAAACGCGCGCGCGCGGGCTTGATCCCCAACTTCACCGGCATCAGCGCTCCTTTTGAGGCGCCGGCCAATCCGGATTTGATCATCGATACGTCCAAGTACGATATCGGCGAAAGCATCCACGCCACCATCGATCACATCGAAACCCACTTCACTTTGAACCAGTCGTTGGTGCGGGTGGCTTAACGCAGTAATGAAAGTGACGGGATCATGGCGACTTATTCACGCAGGCGATCTCTTGCAAAGACCGTGTCGTGGCGGCTTACAGCCACCATTGATACGCTGTTGATCAGCTATTTCGTGACGGGCAGTTTAGTGCTGGCGGGGTCTATCGCGAGTTTCGAGGTGGTCACCAAGATGGCGATTTATTATTTTCACGAACGGGCCTGGAGCCGTATTGCGTGGGGAATGGTCGATTCATAAGCAACAAAAAGCCCCCGCAGTTTGCTGCGGGGGCTTTCGGTTGTGTATGCACGTTACGCGGTGGATTAGCAGCTGTAGTACATCTGCCATTCGACCGGGTGCGGGGTGTGTTCGAAGTTGTACACTTCTTCCCACTTGAGCGCGATGTAGGCGTCGATCATGTCGTCGTCCATCACGTTGCCTTTGGTGAGATAGGCGCGGTCGGCTTCTAGAGCTTCCAGCGCTTGGCGCAGGCTGCCGCACACGGTCGGAACTTCGGCCAACTCTGCAGGCGGCAGGTCGTAGAGGTTCTTGTCCATGGCATCGCCGGGGTGGATCTTGTTCTGGATACCGTCCAGGCCCGCCATCATCATGGCGGTGAACGCCAAGTACGGGTTGGAAGCCGGGTCCGGGAAGCGGATTTCGACGCGCTTGCCCTTGGGCGAAGTCGTGTACGGAATACGGCACGAAGCGGAACGGTTGCGCGCGGAGTAGGCGAGCAGCACCGGAGCTTCAAAACCCGGGATCAGACGCTTGTAGGAGTTGGTCGACGGGTTGGTGAAGGCGTTCAGCGACTTGGCATGGTGGATGATGCCGCCGATGTAGTACAGCGCCATATCCGACAGGTCGGCATAACCGTTACCCGCGAACAGCGGCTTGCCGTCCTTCCAGATGGACTGGTGGGTGTGCATGCCCGAACCGTTGTCGCCGATTACGGGCTTGGGCATGAAGGTCGCCGTCTTGCCGTAGGTGTGCGCGGTCATGTGGGTGCAGTACTTGTTGATCTGGATGTTGTCGGCCGATTTCACCAAGGTGGAGAAGGTCATGCCGAGTTCGTGCTGGCTGGGTGCCACTTCGTGGTGGTGCTTGTCCATGGTCAAGCCCATTTCCTTCATCACGGTGACCATTTCGGCGCGCAGATCGTGCGCGGAGTCAACGGGAGGAACGGGGAAGTAACCGCCCTTAACCGGCGGACGGTGACCCATATTGCTTTCCGGCAAGATCTTGCCCGTGACATAGGGGCCTTCGTCGGAATCGAATTCATAGAAGCAGCGGTTCATCGACACGTCGAAACGTACGTCGTCAAACACGAAGAATTCCAATTCGGGACCGAAGTACGCGGTGTCGCCGATGCCGGTGGTTTTGAGGTAGGCTTCGGCGCGCTTGGCAACGGAACGCGGGTCGCGGTTGTAGCCCTGGCCGGTGCTCGGTTCGCGGACGTCGCAGAACAAGATCAGCATCGGCTGCGCAGCGAACGGGTCCATCACGGCGGTGGTCGGATCGGGGATCAGGCTCATGTCGGATTCGTTGATGGCTTTCCAACCGGCGATCGACGAGCCATCGAACATGATGCCTTCTTCGAATTCGGTGGCGCCCACGAAATCAGAGCACATGGTCAAGTGCTGCCACTTGCCCTTCGGGTCGGTGAAACGCAGGTCCACCCAATCAATTTTTTCGTCCTTAATGTATTTCAGGACATCACTTGCGGTTTTGCAATCCAAAGACATGGTATCAGTTCCTCAACGGATGGGGTTTTCAATGCGGTACATATTCATACGGCCCAGACTTTTCAGCCCGGCAACCGAATTGGTCAAGTCCTAAATAGCTTCTTTGCCGCGTTCACCAGTGCGCACGCGGATGGCATCTTCAACGGGCAGGATAAAAATTTTACCATCGCCGATGCGCCCGGTATGCGCGGCGCGTTGAATGGCCTCCACGGCGCGTTCAACCATGTCGTCTTCCAGCACGACCTCAAGTTTGACCTTGGGCAGAAAGTCGACGACGTATTCGGCGCCACGATAAAGTTCCGTGTGGCCCTTCTGGCGACCAAAGCCCTTGGCTTCGACGACGGTAATGCCTTGCAGGCCGATTTCGTGCAGGGCGTCTTTCACTTCGTCGAGTTTGAAGGGTTTTATGATGGCTTCGATTTTTTTCATGTTTTAAACGGTCTCCGCTTGGCCGGGGAGGGAATTTCACGAAAGGAAATATCACATACTCGGGCCTTAGCTGTCTCCTGCATTTCCGGGTTTTTTCACCCCCGATTTCTCAGAATTATTTAGCACAGTGCGTGCCAAGTTGCGCTGTGGATAACTTGGGCGCGGAAATCCTCATGATTTATGGCGGTTTGCAAACGCTTTTCGGTAGAAAAAAATCGATAACTGCACATTTTTTAAGCATATGCTGATTTTACGAGCAGCGTTGTTGGTTAGCGCCGGGGGCAGGGGGCATAGAAGCGGGAACGGGGGCGGGAAATAACGGCTGGAGAAAGCGGGGTGTTGGGCCGGAAAAGAAAGACAACAATGGACCCATACACGTGCTTGACGGGGCCGGGGGATGCGTCTAGTAAATGTCGGCTTTCGGGGCCTCGCCCCGATTGTGCGTTTTAGATTGTGGTGGCTGTAGCTCAGTTGGTTAGAGCGCTTGGTTGTGATCCAAGAGGCCGTGGGTTCAAATCCCATCAGCCACCCCATTAAATGACTTTGGGCAGTGCATTCAGGCCGCCTGCCCGGAGCCCAAGTGACCTCCCATGGGCCATATGGATAACGACTTCTTATTCTGACAGGGAAGGAAATATCGTGTCGAAGAAATATCCGATCATCGCCGTGACCGGCTCCTCCGGCGCTGGCACCAGCACGGTCAAGGACTCCTTCGAGCACATGTTCCGCCGTGAGGGCATCACCCCCGCGGTGATCGAGGGGGACAGCTTTCACCGCTATAACCGCGTTGAAATGAAAGCCAAAGTTGCCGAGGCGGAAGCCAAGGGCAATATGAATTTCAGCCATTTTGGCGCAAACGCTAACGAATTCAAGCGCTTGGCCGATTTGTTCAAATCCTACGGCCAGACCGGCACCGGCAAACGCCGTTTGTATCTGCACTCCGATGAAGAGGCCAAGGCTTATCCGGGGCTGAAGCCGGGTGAATTTACCCCTTGGGCGAATATTCCGGCCGGCACCGATTTGATGTTCTATGAAGGTCTGCACGGTTGCGTGAAAACCGACGGCATCGATATGCCCAGCTTTATCGATTTGAAAATCGGCGTGGTGCCGGTGATCAATCTGGAATGGATCCAGAAGATTCACCGCGACACCAGCCAGCGCGGTTATTCGTCGGAAGCGGTGATGGACACCATCTTGCGCCGGATGAACGACTATGTGCGTTACATCGTGCCGCAGTTCATGCACACCGACATCAACTTCCAGCGTGTGCCGGTGGTTGATACGTCTGATCCGATTATTGCCCGCGATATTCCGACCCCAGACGAAAGCGTGGTGGTGATTCGTTTCCGCAAGCCGGAAAACATCGCCGGCGGAGTGGATTTCTCGAATCTCCTGCAGATGATCCCGCACTCATTCATGTCGCGGCGGAACACCATCGTGGTGCCCGGCGGCAAGATGGGCTTCGCCATGGAGCTGATTTTGACCCCGATCTTGCGTCAGATGCTCATCAATCGTGGTCCGGTCGCCAAGCGCGCGGCAGTCAAAAAAGCCCCGGCGAAAAAAGCCCCGGCTAAGAAGGCCCCCGCCAAAAAAGCGGGCAAGTAAGCCTTTCAAGCTGGCTCAACGCCATCTTAGAAAAAAGCCGTCGGGGTAAACTCCGGCGGCTTTTTTGTGCGCCAGCAGAGGTGCTTTCCGTGCAGGCAACTGACGATTGTTGAATAAATTGATGGTTCAAGCCTTCAAGCCATAATACAATAAGGGTCTTAAAATTAAGGGGATGCGGACCGTTTTTTTACCCTTAAGTCAAAAAAATATCGGCGATTGAGAGGATGCTCCCCGTGAAACACATCCTGAAAAACGTAACGTTTGTAATCTTTGCGGCGCTGAGTTCCATATTGTTTTCCAGCTCGGCGCTTCATGCCGAAGGTGGTCCAGTCAATCCGGTCTATGTCGGGTTCGACGGCTCTTATGGTGTGAAAAACTCCACCTCATCTAAGGCGATCGAATTGGGGCTGCGGGCGGCGATGCATGAAATCAACGCGGCGGGCGGTGTGTTGGGTGGTCGTCCGCTTGAATTGATCACCAAAGACAATCGCTCGGTGGCTGCGCGCGGCCTTGTCAATCTCGAAGAGTTTGCGGCGATTGAAGATTTGGTCGCCGTCATTGGAGATCGCTTCAGCCCCGTGCTCTTGCAGCAAATCGAACCGGCGCACGCGAAGCAGATGCCGTTGCTCGACGTCTGGGCTGCTGCCGACGATATTACCGAGCATGCTTTTACGCCCAGTTATACCTTCCGCCTGTCGTTGAAAGATTCTTGGGCCATGCCCGCTATGTTGAAGCAGGCATTGGCAAAGGGCGGTAATAAAATTGGCGTGTTGCTGCCCAACACTGGCTGGGGGCGCAGCAACCAAAAAGCATTGGAAGCGGCTCTGGCGCATTCACCCCAGGCTCAACTGGTGGGATCGATTTGGTACAACTGGGGTGAACAGGACATGCTCCAGCATTATCGATCCTTACTCAGCTCCGGCGCTCAATCCGTTTTGTTTGTGACCAATGATCTTGAAGGCTCGCTTCTCGTTCGCCAGTTGGGTGAGCGTCCCGATGTATTGCGTGTGCCGATCATTTCGCATTGGGGCGTGACCGGCGGCGACATGGTCGAGGCCAGCGGTCCGGCGTTGGCGGGGCTTGATTTTTCGTTTGTGCAGACTTTTAGTTTTGCGAGAGCGCGTCCTCAGGCGCTTGCGGCGTTCAAAAAAACCGTCAAGGAAATGGCGGGCATTGATGACTTGGAAAAACTGGCTTCTCCCGTCGGAGTGGGGCACGGCTATGACATGATGCACATCTTGGCCAAAGCGATCGATACCGCCGGGTCCACGAACCGGGCAACCATTCGCGATGCGTTGGAAAATCTTGGTCCGCACAATGGGTTGGTAAGGGATTACAATCCGCCCTTTAGCGCCAACAATCATGAAGCCTTGGGGCCGGAATTGGTTTTCTTCGCGAAGTACGGCGCCGACGGCATGATCGTGCCGGTCGAACCGTAAACGGCACTTTCAATGACGACACAACCCAGACAATCGGTTACGGCCAACAGGCAGGGTCGAGCATGGTGGCAAAGTTTTTCCGCCAAGATGATGCTGTCTACCTCTGCGCTATTGCTTGTCATCATCTTCATCACTTCGGCATTTTCCTACAATGCGCTTCGCGATATGTCCTTGAAGGTGACCAATCAGGCGCTGGAAGGGCACGCCCAGACGTTTCGCCACGATTTGGAAACGCGCGTTTACGCCTTGGTTGAAAATTTGAAGGAGCTGTCGTCGAACGCCATCATTGCCAATGCGCTTACCGATGATTTGGGCCGGGATGTTTATTTGCGTGATTTTGTCGCGGGGCTTTCCGCATCGGAAGGTTTCGCGATTACCGTGGCGATGACCAACTTTCAGGGCAAGGTCATTGCAACCAATCGTCCGGGCGAAAATCTCATGCTGCCCATGTCCTGGGCGGCGGGGATTGTGGAGCGCGCCAAGGGAGACGGCCGCATTATTTTATCCAATGGCGCTCCTTATCTGGTGATCGCCGAGCCCGTTATTTTTCGCAATACCGAAACCGCCGAGGGGGCGTTGATCTTTCAGGTGAACTTGAGGGAATGGCTGGAGTTTGAAAGGATTAAGAGCATCTTTTCCATCGAGCCGTGGCTTTCTTCTTTGAACCTTGAAACGGTAAGCGAGATTGCGAGTTTTGTCACTCTCAATGCGCATAGAAAAGACATCCCGATAACCCATGCTGCCCTGTCATTCCCCCCCAGCATTGTTGGCGAGCCTCTGGTCGTTCATCTGGCCGCACAAGAATCCTTCATACAAGACCCTTTGGATGAGCTGCTGGGCAATGTTGCCGCCATGAGTGGCGCAATATTTATTATCGCGTTGCTGGGCAGTTTTTGGTTGTCGAAAACGCAGACGCGCAAGTTGACGCGATTGAGGCAGGAAGCCGGTGAGCTTTCCAAGGCCAAAGTTCAGAAAATTTCTTTTACCTCTGACAATCGCGACGAAGTTGATGATTTGGCGGTTGCCTTCAGTATTCTTGTTGAAGAGCTTCAGCAGGCCTATCGTCAACTCGAAGATGAATCGCAGCGTGAAATTCAACAGCGCGAATTGCGCTTTCAGAGCATCATCAACAATAGCGCCGAAGGCATCATCACGTTGTCGCGCGAAGGTCTTATCGAAACCTTTAACCCATCTGCCGAAGCGATCTTCGGTTACGCCGAAACCGAGGTCGTGGGAAAAAATATTTCCATGCTGATGCCTCAGGAAGAGCGGGCGGCGCATGATGAATACCTTCACCACTCCAAACTGCACGCCCCACGGATCATCAATCGCGCCCGCGATCTGTTTGGATTGCGTAAAAATGGCGCGAGGTTTCCGTTGGAACTCAATGTGTCTCCGATGGAATTGAATGGGGAACAAAAATTCATCGGCATTATGCGCGATATTTCCGAACGCAAGGAATTTGAAAATCGCATCAATGCGGCAAGGGTCGAGGCGGAGCAGGCGAATCTCGCCAAATCTCAATTTCTATCTTCCATGAGTCACGAGTTGCGCACCCCGCTCAATGCCGTTATGGGCTTTGGGCAACTTCTGGAATTGGATCACGACCACCCCTTGACTGAAGCACAGAAGAAATCCGTCAGTCAAATTCTCAAAGGGGGAAAACATTTGCTGGAATTGATCGATCAGGTTTTGAATCTGGCAAAAATCGAAAGTGGTAAAATGACGCTTTCGATGGAAACCGTCGATGTTACGACCCAGCTTATGGATGCGGTGGCGATGGCCCGGACCATGGCCGATAAACGCAACATCCACATCGAGTACGATATTCCAGAAGAAGGGACGACGTTCGTGCGTGCCGACGTTACCCGGCTTCATCAGGTCTTGTTGAACCTGCTGTCCAACGCCACCAAGTACAATTATGAAGGCGGCGCGATTTCGCTTAAGTGCAAGGTGAAAGGGGATGTCTGTCGTTTTGAAGTTAAGGATAACGGCCCCGGCATTCCCGCCCATATGCATGACAAAGTTTTTGCCCCTTTCAATCGGCTTGGTGCGGAAGGCAGCACGGTCGAGGGTACAGGTATCGGCCTGACCATCACCAAGGAGCTGGTGCTGTTGATGCACGGCGAAATCGGTTTTGTATCCGAACAGGGCGACGGCGCAATGTTTTGGTTCGAGTTGCCGTTGGCATCGGAAAAACAAATGAGGCAATCCGTGAAACTCACGATCGAAAGCATCAAAACGATGGCCCACGATCCGGCGCTCATGGCTGATCGCAAGGTGCTGTACATCGAAGACAACCCATCGAACTTGCAGTTGATGGAAATGATTTTGGAACACCACGCACACCTAACGCTTCTGACCGCGCAAAATGCAGAACTGGGCATTGCCATGGCGAAGGCCGAGCTTCCGGCGCTTATTTTGATGGATATCCAATTGCCCGGTATGAACGGCATAGATGCCATGCGGGCCCTGCGCCTCAACCCCAAAACGGCGGCCATTCCGGTAATCGCCATCAGCGCCAATGCGATGACAAAGGATATTCAATATGCGCGTGATATGGGCTTCGATGGCTATTTGACGAAGCCGCTCGATATTCCCACCACCCTTGGGGCGATTGAAGACGCGCTTGGCGACGAGTCTGAGTGAGTAACTAGCGGCTTTTGAGCAATCGCCACAGGTATGAGATGCCCCAGATGGGCAGCACAAGCATCGCGCCCATGAGCATGTAGGGGCCGATTTTCTGACCGAAGGCCCATAACCAATCGATGATGGCGCGGCCAGTTTCGCCTGCCCAGGCGTACACGTCTTCGGGCGAGGCGTTGAACATGGCCAATACCAACCCGATGACCAAACACCAGATCACCAGTTTAACGACGGGAATGCGCGGGGGAGTGGCCATGCTAGGGGGATGCCTTGGATGGGTTTGTTATCGGGGCAAAAGGCTCCACAGAGCCCACGTTGAATTTCGGCCATTCAAGCCGGGAAATCAAGGGCAGGGTTAAGCGACAAAAGAATTGGGCGGAACGGAGTTTGAAAGCTCCATTCCGCCCAGATCGTATTAGATTATTCCTGACGTAAAATTATACGTTCCAGGTGTCCTTGACGATGTTTTTGTACCACCCCGGCGCGAACTCCGCTTCCATTTTGCGGGTGGCGTCGGGCAGGTTGGAGCCGGAAACGCCGCCAGAGATCGAGACGAACTCCTTGTCGTTGCCTTGCCAGACCGCCGATACGTGGATGCCGTAATCGGGGCTGATCAGCGACCAACAGGTGTTGGATGTCATCGGGGCGTCAACCGTAGTGGCGCCGTTTAACATCTGCACCACCGCCCAGGCGCAGGCTTTGGCCTGGGAGTTGGCGGCATTGCCCGACTTGGGCATACCGGGCGCGATTGAGGCGTCGCCGATCACGTGCACACCGGCAATGATCGTCGATTCAAACGTGCTCAGGTTGACCGGGCACCAGCCCTTGTCGTTGGTTAAGCCAGCCGAATGCGCCAGCGCTCCTGCGACTTGGTTGGGGATGAAGTTGATGACGGCGCCCTTGTGGGCGTCGAATTCCGCCTTCACGGTCATGTTGGCGGCGTCGATGCTTTCGACCGTACCGCCTTGTGCGGACGATACCCATTCGACCATCTTGCCGTAGACTTTGCCCCAACCTTCCACGAACAAGCCCTGCTTGGAGAACTTGTCCTTGCGGTCCAAGATCAAAACCTTGGATTTGGGTTTGTTGGTTTTCAGGTAGTGCGCGATCATGGAGGCGCGTTCGTACGGTCCAGGAGGACAACGGAACGGGTCCTTCGGTGGGCAAATGATAACCACGCCGCCATCTTTCATGGCTTCCAACTGAGACTTCAGCAGCTTGGTTTGGTCGCCGGCTTTCCACGCGTGCGGAATTTTGGCGCTGGTTTCTTCGGTATAACCGGGAACGTCCCACTTGAAATCGATGCCCGGCGATACGATTAGACGGTCATAGTTGAGCACTTGACCGCCCGCCAGCGTCACCGACTTGGTATTGGCGTCGACGCCGCTAACCGTGTCGTGCACCACGTTGATGCCATCGGCGACAAGGCCGTCATAGGTGTGTGTGATGTATTTGAAATCTACTAGTCCACCCAGGTAGGCGTTGGAAAACGGGCAGGTGGTGTATGACGTTTTCGGTTCGATCAACGTGACGTTCATGTTGGGACCGAATTTTTTGACATAGCGGGCCGCGGTGGAGCCGCCGAAACCGCCGCCGATGACGACGACGTTGGGGCCGGTGGCGCAGCCGACGATGGAAAATGCGCTAATGGCGGCGCCGGTTGCTGCGGTCGCTTTTAAAAACTGACGGCGCGTACTTTTAATGGTCATGATGATTGTTCTCCCCACTTACTTCGCGCCGAAATGTTCGGCGATGAGATCGATCTGGGCGTCGTTATAGCCCTTGGCGATCTTGTCCATGATGGTGGCAGCGCGTTTGCCATCGCGAAATTCGCGTATGCGAGCGCTGATCTCTTTGGCGCTTAACGCATTGATGGCGGGGATGTGACCGACGCTTTCGCCGTTCGGGCCGTGGCATACGACGCAATTGCTGGCGAGCAGTTCCGGGTTCATGTTTTGGGCCGAAGCGCTTGTCGGCGCAAACGGCAGGGCCGCGACGGCGAACAGGCCGAGCGCGAGACTTGTCTTAATGTTCATGTGTTATCCTCCCATGGATTGTCCTTAGCGTTTTAAAACGCATTACCGACAAATTGGCTTCCCCCAACTTCATCGATTCACCTGAAAATATCACACTCAAAAGACTGTAAAAATATAAACTTTTTATGGATTTTTAAGGGCTTATCCATAATCGTACCGTCAATACAATATTAGTTTTATCTCTTATAACTGTACAATTGAGGGCCTGTCGTGACGGTAGACTGGCGAAGAGGGGCCGCCGGCACCGTTGCGGGAAAATTAAATCAAGCTTCTTTAAGAACTTAGATGCTCATCGAAGCGCAACGGGTAGGGATGCCTTTACAAAAGAGACTTAGACCTGATATGCATGCACCAAACCTACCCATTAGGGGTGCTGATGAGTATGAATTTAATAGGGACTCTTAACACGTGATCGCCAAATCCTCCCATCACGCTGCAGCGAGCAGCGCCAAAGGCCCCGTTGACGTTGTGGTGGCGGATAAATCTCCGCTGATTTTGGCGGGTATGGTCCATTTGCTCGATCAAGACGAACGCTTCAATCTGGTGGCGACGGCAGCCGACGGCGAGCGTTTTATGGAAGCGGTGGATCGCCTTAAATTCGATGTCGGCATCATCGGTTGGAATATGCCCTATCTGAGTGGGCAGGGCGTGTTGCAATCGTTGCAAAAGCGCGAAGATGCGAATTTACCGCGCGTCATCGTTTTTACGGGAAACGGTGCGCCGGATATTCCTCGCCAAGTCATGCGGTTTGGCGGCGCTGGTTTTTGTTCCAAAACGGATCAGCCTACCCAGGTGTTGGAAACGGTGCTGGCGGTGGCCGAGGGGCGTATGGTCTTTCCGTTCATGGATTTGACGCGCTCGGGATCGGATCCATTTTCCGGGCTCACCGCGCGCGAGCAGGAATTGTTGGCCTCTTTGTCGCGCGGGCGTACCAATCAACAGATCGCGGGCGATCTGAGTATTTCGCTCAATACCGTCAAATTTCACCTGAAGAACCTTTATGGCAAGCTGGACGTCAAAAATCGCGCCCAGGCCGTGGCGTGTTACTTGAACGCCAGCGGCAATGTTTGAAACTATTCTTTAGGGTAGGTGAATGGCCACCCGAAAGAAATGGCGCGGCCCCCCGCCCGGGTGTTGGATTCGCCACGCCCAAAGGGTTTGATGGCTTCGGCTTGGAAACTGTATTGAGTCCTGCCGATCATGGCGTTTGTACGGGGAGGTGCGAATGCCTTAGTCGGCTCAAGATCAGGAATATCAAATACAGGGAGCCCAAATACAAGGAAACAGGCTTCGGTTTGTGCGCGGGAAACCAATTTCAGGAATTGCGATGACGTTAGCCGTTTATGGCTGTGCCGTTGAAGAGTCCGGTTCTTTCGCACATTTGCGTGGGGAGACCTGAGCTTCATGTCGTTCAAACGCATCACCCGTCCGGTCCTTCTCGGCATCGTCGGCGATAGCGCGTCGGGCAAAAGCACCATCGCTGAAGGCATCACAAAAATTCTTGGCCCCGAAAAAGTGGTCAGCATCTGCACCGACGATTATCACAAACTCAATCGTCAACAGCGCGCTCAATCGACCATCACGGCGCTTGATCCTGCAGCCAATTACCTCGATATCGCCGAGCAGCACATTCAGTTGCTGCGTCGGGGACAGCCCATCCTCAAACCCGTTTACGACCATGTGAAGGGGGAACAGGGTAAATGCGAATATGTTGAGCCTCGTGAATACGTTATCGTCGAAGGCCTGTTGGGGTATGGCACCCGAAAAATGCGCGACTGTTACGATGTGAAGGTCTATCTCGAACCCGATGAAGACCTGCGCATCAAATGGAAGCTGCGCCGCGACACTCAAGAACGTGGATATTCCAAGGAGCGCGTGCTGGAAATCGTGCGCCGCCGCCGCAATGATTTGGAAAAATTTATCCAACCTCAGCGTACCCTGGCTGATATGGTAGTGTCGTTCTACCCGCCCGGTGGTAATAATGCGGAAACCGGTGCACATTTAAACGTGCGTCATACGTTGCGTCCAACGTTGCCCCACCCGGATTTGACTCCGGTGCTGGACGTGGCGAAGAAGGGAATTCGCTTGGAACTTGCACGCGATATTGACGGCAAACCCGTGGACGTGTTGGATATCCACGGCGATATTTCGGATGATCGGGCCAAGGCGGTCGAAGACCTGCTGTGGAACCTCATCCCCGAAGCCCAGCACCTGCGGGGAAATGTAGGGCAGTTTCGGGATTCTAAGAATAATACGGCGCTGAGCCATCCCTTGGCGCTGTCGGAGTTGTTAATTACGTATCACATGGTCAAGGCTGCCCTTGGCCATCATGCAGTTTAAAAACGGATAAAACCGGGAGGAGCTCTACCTATGACCGCAACCCATCACGAAATGGCCAACGCCATCCGCTTCCTTGCCGTGGACGCGGTGCAGGCGGCCAATTCAGGCCACCCCGGCATGCCCATGGGCATGGCCGATGTCGCCACCGTGCTCTACACCAAATTCATGAAGTTCGATCCGAAGGCTACCAAATGGGCCGATCGCGACCGCTTCGTGCTGTCGGCGGGCCACGGCTCGATGCTGATGTATGCGCTGCTGTATCTTTCGGGCGTGGATGATGTGTCCATGAGCGATCTGAAGAACTTCCGCCAGATGGGTTCCAAAACTGCCGGCCATCCGGAATACGGCCATGTAGACGGCGTCGAAACCACCACCGGCCCGCTGGGGCAGGGCATCACCACCGCCGTCGGCATGGCATTGGCGGAAAAGATGCTCAACGCCCGTTACGGCAATGACATCGTCAACCACTACACCTACACCATCGCCGGTGACGGCTGCTTGATGGAAGGCATCTCCCAAGAAGCTATTTCCATGGCCGGTCATATGAAGCTGAGCAAACTGATCGTGATGTGGGACGACAACGAAATCTGTATCGACGGCAATACCAACCTGACCTTGTCCGATGACCAGTGTGCGCGCTTTGCGGCCAGCCAGTGGAACACCATCAAAGTCGACGGTCATGATCCGGTCGCCATCGAAGCCGCCCTCGTCAAAGCCCGTGCTTCCGACAAGCCGACCCTGATCGCGTGCAAGACCACCATCGGTTACGGCGCGCCGACCAAGGCCGGCAGCCATGATGTTCATGGCGCAGCATTGGGCGCGGACGAAATCAAAGGCATGCGCGAAGGTTTGGGCTGGCATTCGCCCGCGTTCGAGATTCCGCAAAACATTTTGGAAGCCTGGCGCTCCGCTATGGCCAAGAACTCCGCCGACCGCGAAGCGTGGGAAAGCCGTTTGGACAAGCTCGATGCCGCTTCCAAGGCGGAATTCGTGCGTACCGCCGCAGGCAAGTTGCCCGCCGGCTGGGAAGACGCGCTCAACGCGTTTAAGAAAAAGACTGCCGAAGAAAAACCGAAACTGGCCACCCGTCAGGCTTCGGGCAAGGTTCTGGAAGTCTTGACCGCCGCCATTCCGGAAATGGTCGGCGGCTCGGCGGACTTGACCGGTTCGGTCAACACCAAGACCCCGTCCACTAAGTCGGTGCTCAACACCGACTTCACCGGGCGTTATATCCACTACGGTGTGCGTGAGCACGCCATGAGCGCGGTGATGAACGGGCTGAGCCTGCACGGCGGATTCATTCCGTACTCCGGCACGTTTGCGGTGTTTGCCAACTATATGATGGGCGGCATTCGTCTGTCGGCGTTGATGGGCAAACGCGTGGTTTATGTGTTG
Source organism: Rhodospirillales bacterium (assembly GCA_024653965.1). GTDB lineage: Bacteria > Pseudomonadota > Alphaproteobacteria > Rhodospirillales > Magnetovibrionaceae > JANLGW01. Next base: position 42,118 of record JANLGW010000074.1, on the reverse strand, counting down.
ACTCACGATTCCATCGGCTTGGGCGAAGACGGCCCGACCCACCAGCCGGTCGAAACCTTGGCCATGCTGCGTTCCATGCCGAACTTCAACACCATGCGCCCATGTGACATGGTGGAAACGGCGGAATGTTGGGCGGTTGCGTTGAAGTCTGAAACGACGCCGACCGGCATGATCTTGACCCGTCAGGCGTTGACCCCGCTGCGCACCACGCACACGGACGAAAACCTGTCGGCGAAGGGTGCGTATGTGCTGGCGGATGCCGACGGCAAACGTAAGGTTACGCTGATGGCAACCGGTTCCGAAGTCGAAATCGCCATGAAGGCCCGCGATCTGTTGCAGGCTGACGGTATTCCGACGGCGGTCGTGTCCATGCCGTGTTGGGAACTGTTCGACGCTCAAGGCGCAGCTTATCGCGCCAGCGTACTCGGCGAAGGCACCGTTAAGGTCGGTGTCGAAGCCGCGATGCGCTTCGGCTGGGATAAGTACATCGGATCGGAAGGTGGTTTTGTCGGCATGACGGGCTTCGGCGCGTCGGCTCCGGCGCCGGAACTTTACAAGCATTTCGGCATTACCGCCGAGAACGTGGTTGCACAAGCGAAAGCGCGCCTATAACCGTAGGTATATGTAATCGGGTTAACAACGAAACTTTAAAATAGGGAGTAGAGAATTATGGCCCTCGTATCTATGCGCCAGCTTCTCGATCACGCGGCAGAAAATGGCTACGGCCTGCCTGCCTTTAACGTCAACAACATGGAACAGGTGAAAGCCATCATGGAAGCCGCCAATGCGGTGGATTCCCCGGTGATCCTTCAAGGTTCCGCCGGTGCGCGCAAGTACGCCGGTGAAGCTTTCCTGCGCCACTTGATCTTGGCGGCGATTGAAGCCTATCCGCACATTCCGGTGTGTATGCATCAAGACCACGGCACGTCCCCGGCGGTGTGTCAGCGCTCCATCCAGTCCGGCTTTTCATCCGTGATGATGGACGGTTCGTTGATGACCGACGGCAAGACCCCGTCGTCTTACGAATACAACGTCGACACCACGCGCCGCGTGGTCGATATGGCGCATGCGTGCGGCGTATCAGTCGAAGGTGAACTGGGTTGCTTAGGCTCCCTGGAAACCGGTCAGGCGGGTGAAGAAGACGGCATCGGCGCGGAAGGTACGCTCGATCATGCCCAGATGCTGACCGACCCGAACGAAGCGGCGGACTTTGTGAAAAAGACCAACGTTGACGCCCTGGCCATCGCCATCGGCACCAGCCACGGCGCTTACAAGTTCACCAAAAAGCCGACCGGGGCTATCTTGCGCATCGACCGCGTCAAGGAAATCCACGCCCGCATTCCGTCGGTGCATCTGGTCATGCACGGTTCCAGCTCGGTACCGCAGGACTGGCTGAAGATCATCAACGATTACGGCGGGGACATGGGCCAGACCTATGGCGTTCCGGTGGAAGAAATCGTCGAAGGCATCAAGTCCGGCGTGCGCAAGGTCAACATCGACACCGATCTGCGTATGGCGTCCACGGGTTCGGTGCGCAAGCATCTGAAAGAAAATCCGTCGAACTTTGATCCGCGCAAGTTCCTGGCCGAAGCGACCAAGGGCATGGTCGGCATTTGCAAGAACCGCTACGAAGCGTTCGGTGCTGCGGGTCAAGCCTCGAAGATCAAACCGCTCAATCTCGAAGTGATGTTTGAGCAGTATGAAAAAGGTAAGCTGGACGCCAAGGTCAACTGATCTGGCGCTTTTGCGAACAAAACAGAAAGGGCGGCCCCTCATGTCAGGGAGGGCCGCCTTTTTTGCACCGTCACGAATGCCGGGCCTCGTGGTCGATCAGCCATTTTTTGCGTGCAAGACCGCCGCTGTAACCGCCTAAGCGCCCATCCATGTTCACCACCCGGTGGCAGGGGATGACGATGGCGATTTGGTTGCTGCCGTTGGCGGTCGCCACCGCGCGGGCCGCAGACGGGCGGCCCAGAAAGTGCGCCAAATCCGTATAGGAACACGTCGAGCCATAGGGGATGCGCCCAAGTTCAGTCCAAACGGATTTCTGAAATGCGCTGCCGATGTCGGCCAGCGGGATGGTGAAGGCGCGCAAGCCGCCGCTATAGTATTGCGCCAGTTCGGCTTCGAGGGTGTCGGTGATGGCGGTGCGTCCTGGCACGATGGCGGCGGATTGGCATTTGCGCAGACGTTCGACCTCGCGCTCCAGGCCTCGGCGGTCGACGAATTCCAAAAGATAAAGCGCCGCGTCGTCGGCGATGGCGATCATTGGGCCGAGCGGGGTGTCGAGCCATTCGGCCTTCAATACGCGATGCGTCTGGGCGCTGGGCACCGCGCCCATGATGCGCGAAAATGCGTCGCGAAAGCCGCTATCGGATTCGTAGCCGACGTCCAGCTGTGCTTCGATCACGGAACTGCCGTTTCGAATGTTTTGCAACGCCAACCCCATGCGCCGAGCGCGGGCGTAGGCGACGAAGGTCATGCCGAAGCGCTTTTTGAATTGCCGACGCACGGTTGAGGCATCGACCGACAGGGCGCGAAAATCGGCGTCTTTCCAGCGCTTGTCGGGCTCGGCTTCGACCGCGTCGACGAGCCGTTTGATGAGCGCCGAGGCTTTGCCCGGGTGCGACAGCGGTTGGCACCGTTTGCATTGGCGGTATCCGGCCAGCAGCGCGTCTTGGGCGGATTTGAAGAACTCGCAATTGTCCAACTTGGCCTTGCGCGCCGGGCAGGTTGGGCGACAGAAGATGCCGGTGGTTTTGATGGCGGCGTAAAACACCCCTTCATAGGTGGAATTCTTGTGAGCGAAGGCACGATAAAACTCCTGCCGTTCTCGATCCGAAATCATCTGAGTGTCCCGTTTGTTCTGTGTGAGCGCGTTCATGATCCAGCCATCATATTCGCAATCATGCTTTCCAGGGCGCGATAATCTTCGCGCCAGGTCTCGAACATCGCCGCACCGATGGGGTCGGGGGAAAAGTCCAACTGCCCGGCCTGCAGTCCGTCGAGGATCGCGTTCGCGGCCGCGTCGGGGCTGGTCTTGTCCATCGCCACGTCCTTGGTCATGTCGGTGTCGATGGGGCCGGGGTTGACGCTGTGCACGGCGATGCCCTTGGCCGCGAGTTCTAGACGCGCCCCTTGGGTGAGGGAAAACAGCGCCGCCTTTGATGCCGAATAGCCGCCCAGGAACGGGAAGTTCACAAACGCCGCGATGGACACGATGTTGACGATGGCTGGCGCGTCCTTGGTTTCGAGAATGGGTATGAACGTGCGTATCATGTCGAGCGTGCCAAAACAGTTGGTGTTCATATCCCGCTTGGCTTCGTCCAATGTTCCCCCAATAGCGCTGGCATAGGTGGCGATGCCGGCGTTGTTGATTAAGATGTCGGTATCTGAGGCCGTCACGGCGGCGGCGCGGACCTGATCGGGGTACGTGATGTCCAGCGCGACGGGGACGACACGCGCATCATCATAGCTGGCTATGGTGGCGAGGTTGCGGGCTGCGGCATAGACCTTCGCCACGTCGCGCTGCAACAGCGCCGCAACCAAGGCTTTGCCGATGCCTCTATTGGCGCCCGAGACGAAGACGGTTTTGTGTTTGAAGTTCATGGCTGTTTGCTCCTTATGGATCCTGGGAAAACGCTAATCCGGGGATGCACGGTTGTCCGTCGAAAATCAGGCGTCGTTTTCAAAAAGCGCTCCGTCGTTACAACATTGTTGTTATTCATCGACACCGACCTGCGTATGGCGTCCACGGGGTCGGTGCGCAAGCATCTGAAAGAAAACCCGTCGAACTTCGATCCGCGCAAGTTTCTGGTCGAAGAAATCTTTCACTTAATATGATAAAGTGCTAATGTTCGGACGCGGATCAGCGGGAGTTTAAGTCGATGAGTGTGGATTTCGACGGTCTATGGCAGGGTGTTCTGGCTTTTTATCTGGGCGGGCACGTCTTAGCCGCGCTGGTGGCCACGGTGCCCGGTGCGCTGGTCGAAAAAAAGTCCTGCGCTACGTTGGAACGCTTTCATTTCCTGCTGTTCTTTTTTGGCGGCGCTGCGCTGATTGTTTATTTGCATGCTGAAATTATTCGCGTCATCGCGCCTGAAAATCTGTGGATCGCCAATGCCAGCATGGCGTGCGTGGCGGGGCTGTATTTGGGCAACGTCACGGCGCGCCGATTGCGCAATGCTGGGAAAAAGTCCATTTTGGCGCTGCTGATCTGGGTGCCGGTGGTGAACATCGCATTCTTGGTTGCTTTGGCGGGCATCCCCACGGCGCCTAATAAGGTCCACCTCGCTATGGATATTGCGGCACTCCCTGAATCCGGCCATCTTGAGGCAAGCTCTTAAACGAACGGTTTGTGATCGGAGTTTGCAATGACCGACAAGCTGCGAAACGCGCCGCTTGCAGGCGTGGTGCTGGTATTGATCGCGGTGGCCCTGCTGGCGATGATGGATGCCGTCATGAAGCTGTTGATCGACGGCGGCCTTGCGGTCTTGCAGATCTTGGCGTTGCGCAGCGCCTTGGTGGTGCCCCTGATGGCCGTCTGGGCGTTGAAACAAGGCGGCCTGACGAGCTTTAAGACCGACCGCGTCAAGCTGCACCTGCTGCGCGTGGTGCTGGGCACGGGCGCGCCGCTGTTTTTCTTTAATTCGTTGAAAACGCTACCGCTTGCAGATGCCACCACGATCTTTTTCGGGGCGACGTTCATCATGACCGCGTTGTCGGTGGTGGTGTTGAAAGAAAAGGTCGGCCCGCATCGTTGGGCTGCCGTGGTTTTAGGGTTTGTCGGCGTGGTCGTCGCCATGCGTCCGAGCGGCGAAGCGTTAGATATAGGCTCGCTTTATGCGTTGGGTTCCAGCGTCTCGTATGCACTGTTTATTTTGGCGACGCGCAAGTTGGGTTCCAGCGAAGGCGCGCTGAAGCAGGTTTTATACTTCCATGTGTGGATCGGGGCGCTGGGCGCGGTTTCCCTGTTTTTTGAGTATCGCCCCTTTAGCGCAGAGGAAGTGGCGTTCGTCGCCATGGCGGGAGCCTTGGTGGTGGTTGGACATTTGTGCCTGACGCGGGCGTTTTCGATTGCGTCTGTGGGATTGGTGGCCCCGTTTGAGTATTCGGCCTTGGTGTGGGCGGCGCTGCTGGGCTATCTCGTGTGGGGCGACGTGCCGGGGCTGCAGGTGGTCTTCGGCGCAGGCGTGATTGTCGCTTCGGGGTTATACCTGATGTACCGCGAAATGCGTGCAGCTCGGCGCGACAGGTCCGAAATTCGCGCCGAAGCGGCGCTGGCGGGGGTGGAGGCGGCCCCATTGGCGCTGGTGTCTCCCAGCGCGGTCGAAAAAAATTAAGATTGGAAGGTCAGGCTTGTAGGGCGGTTTGTTCGTCTTCGACGGCGTCCAGCAACTCTTGCACCAGATTCCAGCCGAAATCCCAGGCATCGAGATGGGAATCGGCGTTGACGTGGCCAGCGGCGCCGATGTTGACAAAATCCGAACCCCACGCCGTGGCAAACAGCTTGGCGCGGTTCAATTGCACGTAATGATCGTTGGTGCTGGCGATGACGGTTGTGGGGAACGGCAGCACGCCCAACGGCATGGGGCCAAAAGAAAAAAGTTCGGCGGGAAGCGTGTCGCGGTCGTCAACATCGGCGGGCGCGACCATTATGGCCGCCCTGATGGGGATAAATTTGTGCTGCGAGGCCCAGTGCGCCACCAACGCGCAGCCTAGGCTGTGCGCGACAAGGATCGGCGGCTCGTCACAGGCACGAATGGCGGCATCCAACGCATCCAGCCATTCGGCTTTATCTGGGATGTTCCAATTGCACTGCTCGACATGCCGGCATTCGGGATAAAGCATTTCCCATCGGCTTTGCCAGTGGGTGGGGCCGGAGCCCCCTAGTCCTGGAATGTTGAGCACGATGGCCATCGGGTGCGAATCTTTTCATTCAAGATGTTCGTGTAGGCAGAAAGTATCGTAGATTATTTCCCTCCCGGCAATGGGGCTTTGAACATTCCGCACGGACAAGAACAATAAGTTGCTCTTAATAGTAAAAAGCCACCTTTAAGTGCGGGTCAGATTTTTGACCGGGCGGGAGGGATCGGCTTGCCGTCCGCCCCGGTGAGGATGATTTTGCTTTTTGCCGGTTCGTAACGGTGCTGTGGCTGTTGGGCAAGGGGAGGCGTCGGCGACGCGGGTTTGAAAGTCATTGCAGGCTCTTTTTTCAAGATTTGCGCCGCTTCTTCCAGCAAGAACGTCTTGAACGCCTGGGCGATGGGCGACAGCCGTTTGCCTTTGCGGTGCATCACGTACCATTGGCGCATGATGGGAAAGTGCAGTACGTCGGGCATAATTAAATGGCCGAGGCTGATTTCGTTTTGGATGGCGTCGCGGCTCATGATGCCTAAGCCCAAGCCCGCCTGAACGCTTTGTTTGATGGCTTCGTCCGAGCTGACTTCCATGCCCGTGGTCATGTGGATGCCGTGCTGGGCAAAGAACTTTTCCATCGCCTTGCGCGTGCCGGAGCCGTTCTCGCGGACTAAAAACACCTCGTTTTCCAGGCGTTTTAGCTGGATCGAACGTTCACGCCCGAACGGATGGTCGGCGGGCGCGATCAGCACCAAGGGGTTTTCCATGAACGTGCCCGCCTCGACATCGACCTCTTCGGGCGGGCGGCCCATGATCACCATGTCTACCGTGTTGTTTTCCAACTGGCTGACCAGGGTTTCGCGGTTGGTGACGTCCAATTTGACGTTCACGCCGGGATAACGTTCATAAAAAATCGATAGCAGTTTGGGGGCGAAGTAGTGCGCGGTGGTGGCGACCGACAGGCTTAGGGTGCCGCGTTCCAGCCCCTTTAACGACGCCAGCCCGGCTTCCATGTTATCGATCTGCTGCAACACCTGGCGGGCGTATTGGCGTACTTCGCGTCCCGCTTCGGTGAGAAATAGTTTTTTGCCCATGTGTTCAAGCAAGGGCTGTTCGAGTTGCGTTTCCAATTGTTTGATTTGCATGGATACCGCAGGCTGAGAAAGGTTCAACTCTTCCGCCGCGCGGGTGAAGCTCAGGTGCCGCGCTACGGCGATAAAAGCTTCCAATTGCCTCAGGGTGACGTGCATGAAGTCCTCTTAAAGACGAAATAGCTTTGTTAACCATTTACAATCAAACGATTATAACGGATTTGTTATAGTATAAGAAAATCTTATACTAATCATCAAAATAAATGAATTTTTTTATGCGTCGATTTTCCATACAGTGCCGGCACCTGGATCGCGGACCTGAAAAAGACGCGGCCAAAAATGGTTAACCGGGGATGGTTTTGGACCCGGCGTGAGGTCCGAAATTTGTCAATACCGCGAGCAATAGAGTTGCAAGCGGCACCTTTTAGGGAGTTTTTAGGAATGGCTTTGTTAGATCAGACCAACCGTTATTCGGATTTGAGCCTGAAAGAAAAAGAACTGATCGACGGCGGCAATCATGTGCTGTGTGCATACTTGATGAAACCCGCCACCGGTCACGGTTATTTGGAAGCGGCGGCGCACTTTGCGGCGGAAAGCTCTACCGGCACCAACGTTGAAGTGTCCACCACCGACGAATTCACCAAGGGTGTTGACGCGCTCGTTTATGAAATCGACGAAGCCAAAGAATTGATGAAGATCGCCTATCCGGTGGATCTGTTCGACCGCAACATCATCGACGGTCGTGCGATGATGGTGTCGTTCTTGACCCTGACCATCGGCAACAACCAGGGCATGGGCGACATCGCGTACGCCAAGATGCTCGACTTCTACGTTCCGCCGAAGTACCTGCGTCTGTTCGACGGTCCGGCCAAGGACATTTCCGATTTGTGGCGCATCTTGGGCCGCCCGGTTGTCAATGGCGGTTACATTTCCGGCACGATCATTAAACCGAAGCTCGGCCTGCGTCCGAAACCCTTTGCCGAAGCGGCTTATCAGTTCTGGCTGGGTGGCGACTTCATTAAGAACGACGAACCCCAGGGCAACCAGGTGTTCTCGCCGATGCGTCAAACCATTCCGCTCGTTTATGACGCGATGAAGCGCGCCATGGACGAAACCGGCGAGGCCAAGCTGTTCTCGGCCAACATCACCGCCGACGATCACTATGAAATGCTGGCGCGTGGCGAATTTATCCTCGAATCCTTCGGCCCCGACGCCGACAAGGTGGCATTCTTGGTCGACGGTTACGTCGGCGGCCCGGGCATGATCACCACCGCGCGGCGCAACTTCTCCAACCAATATCTGCACTACCACCGTGCCGGTCATGGCGCGGTGACGTCGCCGTCCGCCAAACGCGGTTACACGGCCTTCGTTCTGGCCAAAATGAGCCGTCTGCAGGGTGCTTCCGGCATCCATGTCGGCACCATGGGCTACGGCAAGATGGAAGGCGCCGCCGACGACAAGATCATTGCCTATATGATCGAGCGTGACAGCTGCACCGGTCCGTTCTACCACCAGGAATGGCTGGGCATGAAGCCGACCACCCCGATCGTCTCGGGCGGCATGAACGCCTTGCGCCTGCCGGGCTTCTTCGAAAATCTGGGCCATGGCAACGTGATCAACACCGCTGGCGGTGGCGCATATGGTCACATCGACAGCCCGGCTGCGGGTGCGATCTCGCTGCGTCAGGCTTACGAATGCTGGAAAGCGGGCGCGGACCCGATTCAGTGGGCTAAGGAACACAAAGAGTTTGCTCGCGCGTTCGAAAGCTTCGAGCACGATTCCGACAAACTGTTCCCGGGCTGGCGCGAAAAGCTGGGCGTGCACAAATAAGCACACCGGCATTCAGCCTAAGCATACAAAAGGCGGCCGGGGGCGATATACTGCTCCCGGCCGTTTTTTCTTCAATCTGATTTTTTGAAGGATTCCAAGTTATGTCTGATGTCTCGCAATATCTGGTTAGCGAAGAGCCGTTTTACCAAGCGGTCGGCAACGAGGTGGAGCTTTACGAGGCCGCCTATTCGGAACGTCTGCCGGTGATGGTCAAGGGGCCGACCGGCTGCGGCAAGTCGCGGTTCATCGAATACATGGCGTGGAAGTTGAAAAAGCCTCTGATTACGGTGGCTTGTAACGAAGACATGACGGCCTCTGACCTAGTCGGGCGTTATCTGCTGGATGCCAACGGCACGCGCTGGCTGGATGGTCCCCTGACCGTCGCCGCGCGCATCGGCGCGATTTGTTATCTCGATGAAGTGGTCGAGGCCCGCCAGGACACCACCGTGGTCATTCACCCGCTGACCGACCACCGCCGCACGTTGCCCTTGGACAAAAAGGGTGAATTGGTCAAGGCGCATCAGGATTTCCAACTGGTGATCAGCTACAACCCCGGTTATCAGAGCTTGATGAAGGACTTAAAGCAGTCCACCAAGCAGCGCTTTTCGGGGCTGAACTTCGATTACGCCTCGGGTCAGGTCGAAGCGGGCATTATTGCGCGGGAAACCGGCTGCGCCGCCGATGTAGCGACCAAGCTGGTGAAAGTCGGCGAAACCGCGCGTAACCTAAAGGGGCATGGCCTGGACGAAGGCATTTCCACCCGGCTTTTGGTTTACGCCGCGCGCTTGATCAAGCGGGGCATCAACCCCAATCAGGCTTGCCGCATGGCCTTGGTGGCGCCGATTACCGACGATGCCGACATTACGGCCACGCTGAAGCATTCCATCGACGCCGTTTTCGCCTGATTCAGGCTTTTTGAGAGCGAGCCCCGTCATGACCCTCAGCCAGGACGAACTGAACGAGCTGCGCACCATGCTCACGTGCGGGTTTGAGCAGTTGGACACCGCGTTCGCGGGCTGCATGGAAGACGCCGTGGCGCGCCTGTCCAGGGATGGCGTGAAGACGATGTTGGAAGGCGCGTCGCTGATCTGCATGATCGGGCGCGGTTATGAGCCGGTCCATGTGTTTTTGGAAGAAATGCCGGAAATTGCCGAACGCTTAGGCGAAGCGGTGATCGAGAAGGTCTCGCAGGCGGTGTGGAAGATGTCGCGCACCCCCAACGGCAAGGCCATTTTGCCGTTTTTGCAGACCTTGGGCGAGGCCGCGCGGCGGCTGGGTTCCGAAACGCTGTTTTGCCAGTACATCAAGATCGTGTTCGACATGATGGAAAGCACCACGCGCTCCACCCACGGCTTTCACCAGACCATTCCCAGCCCCGGCCTGCCGGAAATGCTGGGCCAGATGCCGTTTTTGTTGAGCCAGTTGTCGCTCGAAGGTTTGCGCAATTGGATCGAGTACGGCGCCAAGCATTACCTCACCCATCCCGAACGCCAAATCGACTATTTCACCCTGCAATCGGCGGATTCCAAGGCGATTTTGCAGCGCGAACGCCACGGCACCTTGTTTGCCGACAACGAGCGCAAGATGGGCCTGTATATGCGTGCCATGTGGCAGGAAAAGGCGGCCCAGTTCGTGCCGTACTCCTTAGGCTTCGACGAATTGCGCAAGCCCTTGCCGTATTTCGACGAGTTGGGCTTGCGGGTGCCCGACGTGTTCGATGATTATGAAGACCCGGGCATCGGTATCCGCGTCAAGGGTACGGATCGGTATCGCGCGGTGCTGGCGCATATGGCGGCGCATCGGCGCTGGACGCAGGCCATTTTCGCCGACAACTTCAGCCCCTTTCAGCGCATTGCGGCGGAAATGTTCGAAGATTGCCGGGTCGATACCCTGGCCATGCGCGTCTATCCGGGGCTGCGCCATATTTTGCAATCGTTGCATCCCATGCCCATCGAAGACGGTTGCGATCCAACCGTCGAGTCATGCGTTCGCCATCGTTTGGCAATGTTTTCTTATGCGATCATGGATTCTGAATATTCTTATAAAAACAAAGACATAATTGAATTTGTTAAACGCTTTAATGAAGTCATGGAGGCGGGTGAAAGTTCCACCCAGGAGATCGCCGCGCTGGCCTTGCAGTTCGTTGCGCGCACGCGCCGCCAGGAAGATCAGTCGGCCAATGTTTATTTTGCCGATACCACCGTCGATTACCGCGACGATAACCGCCACATGTGGAAGTTTTATGAGTTGGGCGACGAAGAGGAGATGTTCGACGAGCAGGACAAATCCAAGGCCGAGCAGGACGAAAAGAGCAAAGGCCTGCCGCCGCGCCATTATGCCGAATGGGATTATCTGGGCAAAACCTATCGCCCGGACTGGGTTAGTCTTTATGAAAGCCTGCACCCGCAAGGCGATGGGGCGAAGATCGACGCCATTTTGACCAAACATGCGGCGCTGGCCAAGCGTTTGAAGCAGATCCTCGATATGCTCAAACCCCAGCAATACGTGCGGGTGCGCTATCAAGAAGAAGGCTCGGAACTGGATTTGGACGTCGCCATTCGCTCGCTGATCGACTTTAAAGCCGGAACGACGCCGGATACGCGCATCAACATGAGCCACCGCACCGATGGGCGCGACATTGCGGTGACGCTGCTGATCGACTTGTCGCAGTCGGTCAATGACGTGCCCGATGGCAGCAGCCAAACGGTGCTGGAGCTTTCCCAAGAGGCCGTAACGCTGCTGGGCTGGGCGATCGATCACTTGGGCGACGAGTTCGCCGTGGCGGGTTTTTCGTCCAATACCCGCCATGAAGTGCGCTATCAGCACATCAAGGGTTTTTCGGAAGACTGGAACGATACGGTCAAGGGCCGTCTGGCGGCGATGGAGGCGGGTTATTCCACGCGTATGGGGGCTGCGTTGCGTCACGCCGCGCTGACGTTGGCCGCACGGAAGGCGGGCAAAAAGCTGTTGCTGATCTTGACCGATGGCGAACCTTCCGACATCGACGTGGATGACCAACAACATCTGATCCGCGACACCCACAAGGCGGTGCAGGAACTGGATCAACTGGGCATTTACACGCACTGCATTAGTTTGGATGCAAAGGCCGATGAGTATGTGTCCGATATTTTCGGCTCACGTTACACCGTGATCGACAATGTGGAACGCCTGCCCGAAAAACTGCCGCAGTTGTTTTTGACGCTGACGAAATAATCTACCGCCCCAAAAGGGTAGTGGGTGGGTGAAAAATTGGCTCGGAAACGGCGATTTTTCCAGCCTGCGTGAACTAAGTGCAATTGACTTACCCCATAATTCGCCGTAAACAGGTCAAAGATGTTCCGCTATGCGTGAGGATCGGGAAATTCCGGTCTTATATGCGTAACTGATTGGCGGCGATCACAGATTGTGGTGGTTTTGGGCGACGAGTAAACCTGGGGAGGTCCGCTCGCACCTATCCCGAAACCACCCGGAAGGCCCCCGTCTTTGGCGGGGGCCTTCTCTTCAAACAGAGCCCGTTGTTTGCACGTTTCGTTGCTGCAAGACGCCCCACTCCAGCAGGAGAATTTAATGACCAATACCGTTAAAATCGCTCCCTCCATCCTGTCCGCCGACTTCGCGCGCTTGGGTGAGGAAGTCAAAGCCGTTGATGAAGCCGGTGCGGAGTGGATCCACATCGACGTGATGGACGGCCATTTTGTGCCGAATTTGACGTTCGGGCCGCCGGTGATCAAGTGCATCCGGTCGTGGACCAAAAAGTTTTTCGACGTGCACCTGATGATCGATCCGGCGCAGCCGTTCCTGGAAGATTATGCCAAGGCGGGCGCGGATCAGATCGTGGTTCATGCCGAAGCGGACAAACACCTGGATCGTTCCATTCAGGTGATCAAGGGGCTGGGTAAAAAGGCCGGTGTGTCGCTGAACCCGCATACCCCTGTGAACGTGCTGGAAAACGTCATCGACCAGTTGGACATGGTGCTGATCATGAGCGTCAACCCCGGTTTCGGTGGGCAGTCGTTCATTCCTTCGGCGCTGGGCAAGATCCGCGCGGTTAAGGAAATGATCAACGGTCGCCCGATCGACATTCAGGTCGACGGCGGCATCAACAAAGACACCGCCAAATCGGTGGTGGATGCGGGCGCGACCTGCCTAGTGGCGGGTTCGGCGGTGTTTAAGGGCAACGATTACGTCGCCACCATCAAGGCGATCCGCGACTCCTATTCTAAGTAATCAGCCTTAAACGGCTGCGTTAAACCCCGCCTGGGCAACCGGGCGGGGTTTTTGTTTTGGCCGTAAATACAGGCATCAGAGGATTTCAATACATATATTGCGACTAAGGGTTATTACCTATATGTATATTTTATGTATAAATAACAATGAGTTACGTATAAAACAATTCAATATACAACAATCAATAAAAGTATCATGATTATTTATGCATTAACTTGGAGGACGCCGTTATGTTCAATAACATAAAATCGAAATCAGTTGCAGTTCTGGTCATCGCTTCCTTTGTACAATCCGTTGTGCCCATCGTGCCTGCAATGGCAAGCGTGATTGGCAACGAACAGGTGTTGGAGCGTCAGTCGGCGGCTGATTCCCGGTCCACCGTGGAAGCTTTCATGAACCGTGAAGACGTTCGTGCTCAATTCAAAAGCTTAGGCGTGAATCCGGACGAGGCCACCCAACGTGTTGCCGCGCTGAGTGACGCCGAAGTTGCAGATTTGGCTGGTCGCATTCAAAGTTCGCCCGCAGGTCAAGGTTTAGGAACCATCGTTGGCGCTGCGGTGCTGATCTTTATCGTCTTGTTGATCACCGATCTGCTTGGCTTTACCCATGTGTTCGGTTTCACCAATAAGGGTTCGGCGAACCCCGGCTGATCGAACTAAGGTCGGTCGCGATGATGGTGAGACGATCTGTTCGCTTAATTGCGGCGGTGGGGGTTGCTGTGGCTTTGGCGGGGTGTGCGGCGACGCCCATCACGCAGAGCTTAACGGCGGCCCCACCGCCCGATTTGCCTGTGATGGCGGAACTTCGCGACGTTCCGTTCTTTGCGCAAACTGAATATTTCTGCGGCCCCGCTGCTTTGGCAACGGCGCTTAAAGATAGCGGGGTTGATACGACCCCCGACGGGCTTGCGCAGGCGATTTACACGCCAGGGCGGCAGGGCACGTTACAAACGGAAATTTTAACCGGCACCCGGCGGCATGGCCGTTTGGCCATTCCCGTCGCGGGCATGGTTAATGGTATTCGCGAAGTCGCTGATGGCAATCCTGTATTAGTTTTGCAAAATCTTTCATTGGAATTCATGCCGCAATGGCATTACGCCGTGCTGGTTGGTTATGACTTGAAGGCACGGACCGTTGTGCTGCGTTCGGGTGAGATCGAGCGTGAAATGATCGATATGAAAACCCTTGAGCACACGTGGCGGCGCGCCGAGTTCTGGGGCATCGTTGTTGCCAAGCCGGAAGGCCCCGTGCCGCAGAGTGCCTCTATGGTTTCGTGGCTTGAAGCCGCCCTCGGGCTTGAACGGGTTAGTCGTTTGGATGATGCCTTAATGGCTTACCGCACCGCGATTCTTAAATGGCCAGAGGCGACAGCCCCGCTGATCGCTACGGCCAATGTGTTGATCACCCAGGGCGTTTGGGCGGATGCCGAAAGTGTATTGACCCACGCATACAACCTAGATCAAAACGATCCCATCATCCTGAACAACTTGGCCAACGTTTTACTGGAACGCAAAAAATGCAGGCAAGCCGAAACAATGGCTGAGGCTGCCGTGGCGGCGGGGGGGCCGTTTCTCGCCATATCGAACGATACGCTTGCGACGGTTCGCGCGGCGCCAGCGTGTCATCAAAGCATTTAAACCGCTTGCCCGCAGGCATGGCCCGATGCCCACGCCCATTGGAAGTTGAAGCCGCCCAAGTGCCCGGTGACATCGACGGTTTCGCCGATGAAATACAGGCCAGGCACTTTTAGGGCTTCCATGGTTTTGGACGACAATTCCCGGGTATCAACACCGCCCACCATGACTTCCGCCGTGCGCAGGCCTTCTGACCCATTGGGCGTCACGCGCCAGGCGTTGACGTGTTCGCTTAAGCGTCTGAGGCTTTTGTCGGGTGTTTCAGCCAGACGACCGTCGCAGTCCGCCCACGCCGCCAGCTTCTGCGCCAGACTTTTGGGCAGCCATTGGGCCAATGCGGTGCGCACCTCTTTTCTGGGCGTTTCGACCTTGGCGGTCTTCAGACGCTCATAGGTATCGACGCCGGGCAGCAGGTTGATGGTGATTGTATCGCCAGCCCGCCAATACGAAGAAATTTGCAAAATTGCTGGCCCGCTAAGGCCCCGGTGGGTAAACAGCAAGGCTTCGGTAAAACGGACCTTGCCGAGCGATACCGTGGCGTCCAGCGATACGCCCGCCAGCCCGTTGAGCTTGAACAGGGTTTCAGGATCGAACGTCAAGGGCACCAGCCCTGGCCGGGGTTCGATGACGATGAGGTCGAATTGTTTGGCTATTGCGTAGCCAAAGCCGCTTGCGCCGATCTTGGGGATCGATGGCCCACCGGTGGCGATCACCAGGGCGGGCGCGCTGAAGGTGCCTTTATCCGTTTGCACCTGGAAACCCTGTAGGTCTCTGCTGACGCCCGTGACGGTTGTCGCGGTCTGCAGCGTAATGCCCTCGGCCTCGGTCAACAACATGTCGATGAGTTGCTGCGCGGAGCCGTCGCAAAAGAGCTGGCCGTGATCGCGTTCGTGATAGGCGATGGCGTGTTTTTCCACCAAGGCGATGAAATCGGTCTGGGTGAAGCGTTTCAGCGCCGAGACGCAAAAATGCGGATTGTCCGACAAATAGTCGGACGGCGAAGCGTAAAGGTTGGTGAAGTTGGCGCGTCCGCCGCCGGAAATGCGGATTTTCTCGCCGACCTTGGCCGCATGATCGAGCACCAGCACCCGGCGTCCGCGCTTTTGCGCTTGTGCAGCGCACATGAGGCCCGCAGCACCTGCGCCGATGATAATGACGTCTTGCTCTTGCATGGGCGAGGTATAACCGAAGACCAGAGGTCCGCCAAGCCTGCCTAAGGACATTCGCCTAAGGTATTGCAGGGGGCTGCGTTTCGGCAAAGCATTTAAAATGCGCGTAATGCGACATTTTCCTTGTCGCTATATCAAAGATGGGGAGAATTGGTTAGGCTCATGCCATCAACGATAAGGGAGGATGATAATATGCCAGGGACGATCAACGTTGCTTTGTTGGGACTGGGCCGCATCGGTCAACAATTTACGAATTCATTGGCGGCGCACATCAAAGAAGGGGGCAAGCCAATTAAGATTGTTGCTGTGGCGGAGCGGGATCCTAATTCTCCAGCGGCCAAGAAGTTCGCCGCCGACGGAGTTCCGGTTTATACCGACGCTTTGGAAATTGTAAAATTGGGTGAGACGGTCGACATCATATTTGATTTGACCGGCGTGCCCAGTGTGCGCCAATCCATTCGCGACAAACTTCAAGATCTCGAAAACTTCCATACCGTGCTGGTGCCGGAGGTTTTTGCCCGGCTGCTGTGGTCGTTCCTCGAAGAGGGCGTCGCGTTGGATGGTCCGGTGCGTAGCGGCTACTGATTGTCGGCAATTCTCTCAATCATCGGACACCCACTCATCAGGGCGTATCCGCACGGTCCTATACGCGCCGGTTTCCCATCGCACTTGCAGTGGGTGCGGCCTTAAAAATTATGCAAAATGCATACAGTTTGGGGATGATCATTCGCTGATCTTTGGTTAGGCTTTAAGGATCGTTTTTTTGAAGGGGAAGCACGATGAAGAGGATGCGGTTGGGAGCGGCGGCGCTGGCTGCTGCGGTTTCGTTGGGTGTGTCGGGGTTGGCTTGGGCGGCGGACAAACACGTCGCCGTGACGCAAATTGTTGAGCATCCGGCGCTCGATGCGGTGCGCCAAGGTGTTAAGGATGTGCTGGCCGAGGCGGGGCTTAGCGAAGGTAACGGCTTGAAGTGGTCCTATGAAAGCGCGCAGGGCAATGCCGCTACGGCGGCCCAAATCGCCAAGAAATTTTCCGGCGACGCGCCGGACGTGATCGTCGCGATTGCCACGCCGTCGGCGCAGACGATGGTCGCTGCCACCAGCACCATTCCCGTGGTGTTCAGCGCGGTCACCGATCCGGTCGGCGCAAAGCTGGTGGCTGACGCCATGCATCCCGGCGCCAACGTCACCGGCGTTACCGATATGACGCCGATTGCCGCGCACATGGCGCTGGTCAAACGTGTCGTGCCGACAGCCACGCGTTTGGGCGTAATCACCAATCCCGGCGAAGCCAACTCGGTTTCTTTGGTCAACCTGATCGAAATCGAAGCGCCCAAGGTGGGCATGAGCGTAACGGTCGCCGCCGCGACGAAGTCCGGCGATGTACTGGCTGCGGCGCGTTCCTTGGTGGGCAAGGTCGACGCCATTTACATTCCCACCGACAACACCGTGGTGTCGGCGTTTGAAGCGGTGGTCAAGGTCGGCAACGAAGCGTCCATTCCTGTGCTTGCGGGCGATACCGATTCCGTTAAACGCGGCGCGGTTGCGGCGGCGGGGTTCGATTATTACGATGTCGGGCGTCAGACCGGGCAGATGGTGGTAAAGATTCTGGGCGGTGCGAAGCCCGGCGATATGCCGGTCGAAGGCGTGGCCAAGTCGGATTTGTCCGTGAACCTGAGCGCCGCCAAGGCCCAAGGTATTACGCTTAGCCCTGATTTGATCGCCGAAGCCAAGGAAGTCATCCAATAACATTGGATAACACCGGGGCAACTTCACCATGAGCCAAATTGCATTCCTGGGCGCGATCGAGGTCGGACTGTTGTTCGCCTTGGTCGCGCTCGGCGTTTATCTGTCGTTTCGGGTACTGCAATTTCCCGATTTGACCGTCGACGGCAGTTTTCCGTTGGGCGCTGCGGTGTGTGCCAGCCTGATCGTGACGGGGGTTGACCCGTACTTTGCCAGTCTGGCCGCCGCGCTGGCCGGGGCAGGGGCGGGCATGGTGACGGCGTGGCTCAACGTGCGTCTCAAGATTCTTCATTTGCTGGCATCGATCTTGACCATGATCGCGCTCTATTCGATCAATCTGCGCATCATGGGCCGCCCCAACGTCGCGCTGCTGGGCGAAAAAACGGTGTTCACGCCGCTTGAGGCGCTGGGCATGCCCAGTTATGTGGTCTTGCCCATCGCCTTGGCGGTGTTGGTGTTGGGCGTAAAGCTGGCGCTGGATTGGTTTTTGAATTCCGAAGTGGGCCTGGCCATGCGCGCCACCGGAGTCAATCCGCGTATGGCGCGCGCGCAAGGCATTCACACCGATCGTTACATTCTGGGCGGTATGGCGTTGAGCAACGCGCTGGTGGCGCTTGCCGGGGCCTTTTTCGCGCAAAGTCAGGGGGCGGCGGACGTGACGCTGGGCGTCGGCGTGATCGTCGTCGGTCTGGCTGCGGTAATTGGCGGCGAGGCACTGATCAACACCCGCGCGGTATGGCGGGCGACGTTCGCGTGCATCATCGGTTCCATCGTTTACCGTTTGGCCGTGGCGGGGGCGCTCAACGCCGATCTGCTCGGACTGCAGGCGCAGGATTTGAACCTGATCACGGCGGTGTTGGTGACGCTGGCCATGGTATTGCCCGGCGTGCGTATGCCATTTCGCAAAAAGGGCAGCACGCCATGATCGAAGCGCGTCAACTCGCCGTTACCTTCAACCCCGGTACGCCCATGCAGACTCCGGCCATGCGGGGCATCGATCTGGTCATTCCCGAGGGCGATTTTGTGACCGTGATCGGCTCCAACGGGGCGGGAAAAAGCACATTCTTAAATGCCTTGGCGGGGGAATTGCGCCCTGATAGCGGCTCCATCCTGATCGATAATCAAGACGTTACCGCGTGGCCCACCGCCAAACGCGCCGGGCTGGTAGCCAGGGTGTTTCAAGATCCCTTAGGCGGCAGCTGCGCCAACTTGACCATTGAAGAAAACTTAGCACTGGCTTACGCGCGCGGTAAACGCCGGGGCTTTGGCGCGTCGGTCAGTTCGGCCATGCGCGAAGAATTCCGCGCCCATATCGCGCGTCTGAACTTAGGTCTGGAAAATCGCTTGGGCGACAGCATGGAACTGTTGTCGGGCGGGCAGCGTCAAGCGGTCAGTTTGTTGATGGCGGCATTGCAACCGATGAAAATTTTGCTGCTTGATGAACACACAGCGGCGCTCGACCCCAAAACGGCGGCGTTCGTGTTGGAACTGACCCGCGAAATCGTCGCCGAGCGTAACCTGACTACCTTGATGGTTACGCATTCCATGCGTCAGGCGCTGGATATCGGTAACCGCACGGTGATGCTGCACGAAGGCCGGGTGGTGCTCGATGTGCGAGACCATGACCGCGATGGGCTTAAAGTCGAAGACCTGTTGCACATGTTTGAAAAGGTGCGCGGCAGCGAACTCGATGACGATGCGTTGCTGTTGAGCTGATGCGTTTTTTTTATTCAGTAACGCCAAATAGATAATAACAGTAATTACTAATGTTAAGGGCGATTTTGAAAATTGTTTTCAAATCGATAGTTAACTATTAGCTTGGATGGGGGCGAAAGACGGAATCTATATTGGTGATTTAAATGATGAATTTCCAGGACTTTGTTAATGCGCATTTGCAATGGCGGGAGAATTTGGCGCTCACCAAAAATCGGGCCGATTTTGATCTCGAGAATGTTCGCCGCGATGATTTATGCGCTATCGGCAAATGGTTTCATGGTCCTGGGGGGCAGCAATATGGGACGCTTCCCGAATTCATCGAAGCCAAAAGCGCCCACGCCACCTTTCACGGTTCGGTCGCGTGTTCGATTGAAAAGACAGGACACTCGGGCGGGGATGCGGAATTTGAAATTCTTGTTAAGGCATTGAAAAAATTATCGGAGGCGATCCATTGCCAAGACGGATATGAGAATGCAGTCGTTAAAAAACCCTTCGTTAAACTTGACGCGTGCGTGAAGGCGTTTGTTTTGGCGAAGGCCCACGCGAGCAATCAGTCCTACGAATTGGCCCAAACGGTATTAAAGAGGCTTCCCTGCGAAAGCTGCGAACTGGGTGGGGAATGCGAGGAGATTTCAGCCATTCTGAGCAGCATTCAAAAGAGTCAGGAAAAATGAGATTTCTCGCTGGCTCGCTTGCGCGGCTTAGCCGGAACGCGCCGCGCCCCGCCTAATGCCGGAAAAATTGTTGGCATTCTTTTTGGATTGCGGGCTTTTGATCGACAGGGTGTTGGGGTCGAAGCGCCCCGGTTGAGCGGTGTTGGCGTCGGGATGTTCGGCGTTGGCGGCGCGTTTTTTTGCTTTCTTTTCCGCATTGGATTTGGCGCGTTCTTTGGCTCTAGCTTTGGTCATGACAATCTCGCCTAAATGGGTTTTCGTGAAGTGTTGTGAGGCTGCGACATAAACATCAGCGTCAGCAGTTATCTTAGCATTATAAGCTCGTGCCTAACATACGGATCATCGTGCAGGGTCGCGGAATTGAAAAATCATACAATCTTTGTGGAAAATCGCGAATAAGTGATTACATTGAAGTCGGTTGCGTCAAATTACCAAGAAATGGCGGCTGACAACGATGTTCAAACTGCTGAGATATTTTTCCATTACCAGCTTTATTGCTGTTGCGGCAGTGATTTTCGTATTGGTCAGCGTCTATCGGCAGTCGGAGGTCGATCAACTCATTAAGCTGACCGAAAACCAAAATGTGGTTTTGACGCAGGCGCTTTCCAATTCCTTTTGGTCGCAGTTTTCCGCTTACGTGACCTCCATTCGTGATGTGGATGGCGATCGCTTGCGCGCGCGTGCCGAGACGCAGGAAATCCACCAAAGTTTGGAGACTTGGTCGAGGGGGCTGCCGATTTTAAAGATCAAAGTTTTCAATCTTGACGGTATTACGATTTTTTCATCGCAGGCGTCGCAAATCGGCGAAAGCAGCAGCGGCAATTTAGGATTTCAACAAGCGCTTAGAGGCACTCCGGCCAGCACGCTGGTCCATCGAGACAGCGTCAGCGCTTTTTCCGGTGAATTGCTCGCGCGCGATCTGGTTGAAAGTTATGTCGTTCTTGTCGGCCCAAACGGCAAAGCGGAAGCGGTGTTTGAACTTTATACCGATGTGACCGAACAGCTTTTGCTGATCGAAAGCGCGGTGCAACGGGTGGTGCTGGGGCTGGTGATTGCATTTGGCCTTTTGTACGGCGCGTTATTCATGATCGTTAAACGCGCGGACCGAATTCTCAAACAGCAATACCAGACCCTCAAGGATAACTCGGATTCCATCCGCGAAAAAAACAATGAACTGGAGCAGTTGCGCGAAATGGCGCAAGAGGCGAGCCGCGCCAA
The DNA here is from genome assembly GCA_024653965.1 of Rhodospirillales bacterium. Taxonomy (GTDB): domain Bacteria; phylum Pseudomonadota; class Alphaproteobacteria; order Rhodospirillales; family Magnetovibrionaceae; genus JANLGW01. Next base: position 20,956 of record JANLGW010000074.1, on the reverse strand, counting down.
ATCCGAACTTATGGCCAACATGAGCCATGAATTGCGCACCCCGCTCAATGCCATCATCGGTTTTTCTTCGACGATCAAAGAAGAAGTCTTCGGCCCCATCTGCAATGATAAGTACAAAGAATACTTGGGCGATATCTACAGTTCCGGTCAGCACCTATTGGGGTTGATCAATGACATTTTAGATGTTTCCGCCATTGAGGCGGGGGCTTTGGAGTTGCATGAAGAAAACGTCCGCCCGAGTGACATTGTCGAAGAGTCCGTTCGCATCATTATGCCGCGCGCGAATAGCGGCGAAGTGAAGGTAACGTCTGCGCTCGATCCCGACGTTCCGCAAATCTATGTGGACCAGCGGCGGGTGAGGCAGGTCATCCTAAACTTGCTCAGTAACGCCGTTAAATTTACCCCCGAGGGCGGCGAGGTCGCCGTTACCTCGATGATGAATGATGACGGTTCGCTGGCCCTTACGGTTAGCGATACCGGTGTCGGCATGGATGAAGATGAGATCATGGTGGCGTTAAGCAAATTTGGCCAAGTGGATAGCGGCCTTGACCGTAAACATGAAGGCACCGGCTTAGGCCTGCCTTTGACCAGGGGCCTGATGGAACTGCACGGCGGTACGCTTGAGGTTAACAGTGCAAAGGGCCGGGGCACTCGCATTACGATGGTTTTTCCTAAAGAACGCGTAGCGCGCAACGCCAATTGAGCCGCCCGGTTTCCTTTGCGGGCCTTGCCTAATCGCCCCGACTCTGGCATAAACAAAAAGCACGGGTTCCTAGCAGGCTTAAGCCTGCTGGATGAAAAGGGAACACGGTAGGGACGACCTCGACGGGTCCCGATCTGTGGCTGCCCCCGCAACTGTGAACGGTAGTTTTCTTCCATTGAGCCACTGAGGTCTTGTATCTTGGGAAGGCGGAAGGAAACAGCGATCCGTGAGCCAGGAGACCTGCCCGTGTTTGTGGACGCTTCGCGTGGAAGCGACGCGTCTGTACGGAGGGTACGAAAGGAAAACCTCATGCATATCGAACCTGGCTACGTTCAGCCTGTTAAAGTCGCCATGGCCAATGCGGGCGCGTTAAGCGTTCTCGCCTGGGCGGTGAAAGAACAAATCAAAAATTGGGCTCAAGCGCCCTTGACCTTCGTGAAGACCGGTATCGCCGCTTTGGCGTTTACGGTGTTCATGCAAAGTTTTTCCGCTCCCGTCGGGCCGTCGGAATTGCACTTCGTGGGCGCAATGGCGATGTATCTGACGCTCGGCTTCTGGCCCACTTTGATGGGCTTCGCCATCGGTTTGGGTCTGCAAGGCTTGCTGTTTTCGCCGTGGGATCTGGTGCATCTTGGCGTCAATTCGCTGTCGTTGATGGTGCCGCTGCTGGTGGTGCATTTCACCATGGGTAAGGCGCTTTTCGACGGGGCGCTAAAGCGTCGCTTGAACTTCGCCACGATGGTGAAGCTCGATGCCGCGTATTACACCGGCGTCACCACCATGGTCGGGTTTTGGCTGTGGGTCGGCGGTGTTGAAACCACGCTTTCGGCATGGTTGACGTTTGCCGCGTCCTATCTGGTGGTGGTGGCTGCGGAACCGCTGCTTACCTACGCCGTTGTTGGCGGTCTGAAAAAAGTTCAAGACACGCGTCTGGTGCAAAATCTGTTTGTGGTTGATCAACTCACCACGGACTGAGCAGCGGGTCCGCGCAATGAAAAACGGCCGGTATGATTACCGGTCGTTTTTTTTGAACAGCATTTAGGTGATGGCGTCGATGTCTTCGTCGCTGAGGTTGCCCGGCACGACGGTAATGGGCACACGCATCTTGCCTGCGGCTTTTTCGATGAAGTAACTCACCAGCGGTCCGGGGCCTTCCTTGCCGGTCGCCGCCCCCAGCACCAGCAAAGAGATGTCTTTTTCGGTGGTCACCAGTTTTATCAGTTCGTCGGTGGTGTTGCCTTCGCGAATGAAAACGATCGGCATTGTGCCGGTACACAATTGGACCTTGTCGGCGGCGTCGGAGAGCAAGACTTCGGCATGTTCGCGCGCTTCTTCTTGCATCAGGTCGCCGACGCCGATCCAGTGTTGGTACTCGATGGGCTGAATGACATAGACCAACGCCACTCGGCCGTTCACGTGTTTGGCGCGCTTGCACGCATAACGCAACGCTCGGCTCAGTTCCGGGCTTTCATCGATCACGCACAGGAAGGTGCGTAATTGATTAGGGGGTGTGCTTGCCGTATCTGTATCCGCCATGCTTGATTAGCCCCTCTTTTTGAAGACTAGGTTGGCGGTCCATCCTGACATTACCGCGATGATAATGGCAAGCAGGCCGTAAAGCAGCGCCTGTTCATGCGCAAAGTCATAGACCTGGGCTTCCAGGCCAACCTTGTGGACGCGCAATTGCGTGGTTCTTTTGCTTTTGATGCGCCCGTTGGCGATCATGTAGGTGTCGATGGCGTAATCCCCCACCACGACGTTGGCGGGAAACCACAGATCGGTGCGAAACAGTTGATTGCCGACCAAGTTGATCTGGCCGGGTTCAAGGGTATAAAGGTTCTTGCGCGCCATATTGCGCAGCAGGCCGGCAAAAAATTCTTTCACCCGCGCGGCGTTGATGCCATCGGGTTTGTCCGCAACGTCCAAATTCAAATGCTCCGTGCCGATTTTTTCCTTTTTCAAAACGCTTAACGGCAGAAGGTCTGCGATTGGGCGGCTGGATGCCAGGGCGTAGAAGGCGGGCGTTTGGGCGAAGATCACTTCATCGGTCGCCACCCATACCCCCATGATGCGTTCTTTGAAGCGGACCGAAGTGTCTTTGCGGGGGCCGCGCACCACGACAATGATATCGCCCGCCAAATCTTTGGCACCGAACAGCAACAACTCCGATCCTTTGAACGAGACGTCCAGGCGCACGTCGGGCTTGGCCAAGTCGACTTCGAGGCTATTGGCACGTGCCGAGTTCAGCGCCGGGGCGGCGAGTAAGACCAGGAGCAACGAGGCCTGGAGCAAGGAGGGAAGGGCGAAATAGGCGCGCATCTCAATGCCCCCCCGTCGCTGTGTCCAGGACATAGAGGTCGTCGGGCGTTAACGTCAGGTCCAGGCCGATCTTGATGCACACGCCGATGACCATCAGCGCCAACAGAATGCGCAACTGCTCACCTTTGAGCTTCGCACCGGCTTTGGCGCCGAATTGCGCGCCGATTACGGCGCCGATCAACAGCAACACCGCCAGCATTACGTCGACGGAAAAGTTATTGACCGCTTGCAGTACGGTGACGTTGGCGGTGACGAAGATGATCTGAAACAGCGAGGTGCCGACCACGACGGCGGTAGGCATGCCCAGCAAATAGATCATCGCCGGGATCATGACGAAGCCGCCGCCAACGCCCATGATCGCCGCTAAAATGCCGACGACCGCGCCCACGCCGATGGGCAGCAGGGCGGAAACGTACAGCTTGGAGCGGCGAAAGCGCATCTTGAACGGCAGCGCATGAAGGAAAATGTGGTGATGCAGTTTGGATGGGGCCGCCTTCTTAGCGCGGCGCATGGCGTTGAGGCTTTCGATCAGCATCAACGTACCGATGATGCCCAAAAAGGCCACATACGACAGCTTGATCACCAGATCGATCTGCCCCAGTGTTTTTAGAAAGGTAAATAGCCATACCCCGAGGGAGGAGCCGATTACGCCGCCAATCAGCAGCATCACGCCCATTTTGACGTCGACATTGCCGCGCTTCCAATGTGCCAGCACGCCGGAAATGGAAGACGCTACAATTTGGTTGGCTTCGGTGCCGACCGCGACGGCGGGCGGAATGCCAATAAAAATCAATAGCGGCGTCATTAAAAAACCGCCGCCGACACCGAATAACCCCGATAGAAACCCGATGCCGCCCCCCATGCCGAGGATCAAAAAAATATTGACCGAAACCTCGGCGATCGGCAGGTAGATTTGCATCTCAGCGCCTCCGATGCCCTTGGAGTTGAAGGGGGAGTTTTCGGTGGGGTGTTACAGAGAGGTCTTGTTGATGAATCTTGGCATTAAGCCATTGATTGTCAAGAAATATGCCCCGAAACCGGGGTGGGCGCAAACTTAGGCGCAGTTGATAGTGCCATCCGCATCATTCTTTTCGCAGTTGAAGAGGCGATAGAGCACTTCGATGATGGCGCGGGGTTTATCGTCTTCGATGGAATAATAAATGTTTTGCGATTCACGGCGGGTTTGCACCAAGCCATGTTCGCGCAATACGGCCAAGTGTTGGGAAAGGGCCGACTGACTTAAGCTGGTGAGGGAATCCAAGTCGCCTGCGGTGCGTTCGCCGTGCAGCAATTGGCACAGGATCATCAGGCGAGTTTGATTGCTCATGGCCTTGAGCAGTTCGCTCGCGGCCAGGGCATTGTCCTGCATCTGTTCGAGACTTATGTCCAAGTCCGCCCTGTCCATGCAGTTGGTTCCTATCATTTTCGGGTTTTTCTTTGTCGTTAATTAGATACATCTAATATTGCGGGGTTGTCAAGAATGTCGTCGTGCTAACCGTTTTTTGGAATGATTTTTTCAGGTCCATCGAGGGTGATGAAAAGTTGATTGAATTGAATCTTTGCTCGCCCCACGTAATAGGTAATATGATTCAATAATAAAAAAACCCTCTCCATTGGTTATTATTTAAGGGGCGGATGGGCGTGCGCCTTAAGCAGAGCGAAAAAACGGACTATCAAAAATGGCTGGCCAAAGCGGTTACCATTCTGGCGAGTGTCGCCTTGGCGGTGACGTTGTTTTCCAATGGGCTGCTTTATGACGCCGCGTACAAGCAAGAATCCCAGCGTTTGGTTGAACTGGTCAAAAGCCAAGCGATTTTAATCAATGCCATCGCCAAATTCGACGCCGAGCACAGCCAAAGGGATCACCCTCAAGGTGCCATCGGAGCGACCTTTTCCCAACTGGAGACTGCGCATCGGCAATATCCTGGATTTGGGGGAACGGGCGAGTTTACGTTGGGGACGCGCAAAGACGGAAATATCATTTTTTTACTCAGTCACCGTCATTTCGACTTTTTGGAGCCACTGCCCATCGCGTGGGATTCTGAATTAGGTGAACCCATGCGCCGTGCTTTGCGGGGCGAAAACGGCGTTGGTGTAGCCTTAGACTATCGCGGAGCGACGGTCCTTGCCGCTTATGAGCCTTTGCCGGACCTGAATGCGGGCATTGTCGCTAAAATCGATCTTGATGAAATTCGCCAACCGTTTGTTCAGGCAGCGCTGATCGGTCTGTCAGGGGTGCTGTTGATGGTTGTGATCGGCGCGATGGTTTTCCGCCGCATCAGCATTCCGTTGCTCGAACGGGAACAGGCATTGAATGATTTGCGGCTGCTTTCACAGGCGATCAACCAAAGCCCCATCATGATGTTCATCACCAACACTCAAGGCGTCATCGAGTACGTCAATCCGAGTTTCACGGCGATGACGGGTTATGCGCAGCAAGAAGCCATCGGCCAGAATCCCCGTATTTTAAAATCCGGGGAAACGTCGCCTGAATTTTATGAACAAATGTGGGCTAATTTGATGGCTGGCCAAGAATGGCGGGGCGAGGTCAAGGATCGGCGTAAAGATGGCAGCACGTTTTGGGCATCTATGGTGCTGGCTCCAGTAAAAGGGGAGGATGGAAAAGCAACCCACTTTGTCGCCATTCACGAAGACATCACCGAACAGAAACAAGCTCAAGAGGCCATGCAAAAGGCCCGCGAGCAATCGGATATCACCAATCGCGCCAAGTCAGAAATCATGGCAAACATGAGCCACGAATTGCGCACGCCGCTCAACGCGATCATCGGTTTTTCTTCCAGCATGGACGAGGCGATCTTTGGTCCCTTGGGTCACGATAAATACAAAGAATATGCGCAACATATCCATTCGTCCGGCGCTCATCTGCTGGAAATCATCAATGATATTTTGGATGTCGCCGCAGTCGAGGCAGGCAAGCTCAAATTGAATGAGGAAAGGGTGAACGTGCAGGAGGTCATTGAGGTTGCGCTACGCATGATTTCACCGAAGGCCAAAGAAGGGGGCGTGCACCTAAAAGGCCCATCGGTTAGCGCGTTGCCGCCCTTGCTTGCCGACCCGCGCCGTTTAAAGCAAATTGCGCTGAACATCCTCAGCAATGCGGTGAAATTTACGCCAAAGGACGGCGTCGTTACCTGCGATGTGGGGATCGATGGCAATGGCGCGATGCTGTTGACCGTCACGGATACGGGCGTCGGCATGGACGAAGCCGAAATCGTTAAGGCGATGACGCAATTTGGCCAAGTCGACAGTTCCTTGGCCCGTAAACACGAAGGCACCGGATTGGGGCTGCCGTTGACCCAAGGCTTAGTCGAGCTGCATGGTGGAGCCTTGAGCCTGACCAGTCAAAAGGGCGTTGGCACTCAAGTCACCGTTCGTTTTCCGGCGGAAAGGGTTATATTTGACGGCGCAAAGGGCCTAGTCGATGCTTGAGGTTGCCCCAAAATAACCCCATTGTTCCTTAATTCTCATGGATGAATTCGGTGTGGTTTTGCGCGTTGTGGCGTAAAATGACACGAACGAATTTAAGGGTAGGATTCCCGATGAAAAATGCCATTGTTGTGCTGTTTTTGGTCGTGCTAACCGCGCTAGACGCGCCTTCTCCCGCGTGGGCGACGATGGCCGAGCCTCAGCCCAGTTTCGACCATCCGCGCCAGATCGTGATGTCGCTCAGCGAAAAGGACGAAACCCGCGTGAATGCGGTGTTGAACAATGTCGCCAACGTGCAAAAGGCCTATGGCGTTGACCATGTGAAATTGGCGGTGGTGGCCTATGGGCCGGGCATTTGGTCCTTGCTGCAAGACAGTCCGGTTCGTGCGCGCATCGAAAGCCTGATGAAATACGACGTGGAATTTGTCGCCTGCGGCAATACGCTCGATAGCATTCACAAGACGGACGCCGATTTGATTGATGGCACGACCAAGGTTCAGACGGGGTTGGTGGAAATCGTCGAGCGTCGCCTATCAGGTTGGGTGGACATCAAACCTTGATTTTGCCGTCCGCCGACACAAGATAGCTAAAAATCACCGGGGAAAAAATAGGGGAAACGATATGAATGTGAAACGCTTATGGGCTGCGATCGGTGCGGCGCTTGTTGTGGGGCTGGCCATGATGCTGGCGCGCCCCGTTTTTGCCGCCGGTGAAGGCCCAACGCTGCCGCCCGCCCAACTGGGTGAAGACGGCATGCACTTGGAGCCGTGGTTTCACCAAAGTTTCTTGGATTTGCGCGAAGATTTAAAAGACGCTCAGGCGGCGGGCAAGCGCTTGGTGATTGTGTGGGAACAGCGCGGCTGCCCGTATTGCAAGCGCATGCACGAAGTCAACCTGCGCATCCCGCGCATCAATGAAACCATGCAGCGCGATTTCATGGTCATTCAGATGAATTTGTGGGGCGACCGCGAAGTTACTGACTTCGATGGTCAGGTGTTACAGGAAAAAAAATTGGCGGAAAAATGGGCAGTGATGTTTACACCGACGCTGCAATTTTTCCCTGAAACCGTGGAGGAGATCGCGGGTAAGTCTGGGAAAGACGCCGAGGTGGTGCGTATTCCCGGATACTTCAAACCGTTCCATTTTTATTTTCTGTTACGCTACGCCAAAACCAACGGTTATAAAGATGAACCGAATTTCCAGCGCTGGCTGGGTGGTATGGGCGAGAAGCTGGACGCGGCAGGTGTGAAGTACGACCTTTACGCCGACGAACTGCCCGCCAATTTACCCGACGGTCTGTAAGTTTTATGGTTGGAGGAGTGATTAAGCATGTGTGATCTGTATGGCTGTGGCGACAAGCCGTCCAACAAACCCTTGCCGATGGTGAGCGATGTCCTGCGCCGCAACTTTCTGAAGGGTGCTGCGGTATTGCCGTTGGCCACCGTTCTGGCGTATCCGGAATTGGCTCGCGCCCAGGCTGGCGCGGTGAGCAGCGTCAGCGTGCCGACCGCATCCGGCGGCACCGCGATGGGCGTGCTGGCGATGCCTGCGAAGCTGCCCGCGCCGACGGTGTTGTTGATCCATGAATGGTGGGGTCTGAACGATCAGATTAAATCGGTCGCGGTGGAATTCGCCAAGCTGGGATACATCGCTTTGGCGGTCGATATGTACGGCGGCAAGGTTGCCGGTTCGGCGGAGGAAGCCAAGGCCTTGATGAGCGCCATTGATCCTGTTTCCGGCACCGAGCAGTTGGTCGCGCTGATCGATTATCTTAAAAATCACAAAAGTTCGACCGGCAAAGTCGGCACCATCGGTTGGTGTTTCGGCGGCGGTTGGTCGCTTAATGCGTCCATTGCCACGCCCGTTGACGCCACCATCATTTATTATGGCCGCTGCGTTAAAACGGCTGCCGAACTGGCGACCTTGAACAGCCCGGTGCTGGGGCATTTCGGAACCGAAGATCAATCCATAAATGCACAAATGGTCGGCGGATTTGAAGCGGCGATGAAAGAGGCGGGCAAGGCGGCAAACCTCACCATCCATTGGTACGAAGCCAATCATGCTTTCGCCAATCCCACCGGGTCGCGTTATGACGAAGCCGACGCCGCGCTGGCCTGGGAACGCACCACGGCGTTTTTCAGCAAACATCTGATGTGACGCGCATCGGCTTTAAAAAAAACGACGGCGCTTCTTTGTGGAAGCGCCGTTATTTTTTTGCATCGCGCAAATGCGGGGAGGGGATTAACCGACCTCGGCGATGGACGGGAAGGTTTCCAAAATCCAATTCGAAACTTCCGACAATGAACCGGTGAAGATGGCGATGCCGGTGACCACCAACAACGCGCCGATGGACAATTCCACCGTGCGCATGTGTTTGCGAAAGCGGCCGAGAAAACCCATGAACGGTTTTACCGCAAACGCCGCCAGCAAGAACGGCAGACCGATGCCTGCCGCATAAACCGTCAGCAACGACACGCCGTACATGACCTCATCGCCCGATGCCGCGACCATCAAGATAGTGGCGAGGATCGGGCCGACACACGGCGTCCACCCGAACGCGAACGCTAATCCGATCACGTAGGCACCGAGCAGGCTGGTGGGCCTGCTTTCGACATGCACGCGCTTTTCAAAATTCAAAAAGCCGATTTTGAACAGGCCCATGTAATGCAGCCCAAAGATGACGATGACCACACCGGCAATCTTGGACAGGATATTGATGTTTTCCGCAACTAGGTTGCTTACTGCCGTGGCGGTCGCGCCCAGCATGATGAACACGGTGGCAAAGCCTAGCACGAATGCGATCGCCGAAATGAACACCCGGCGTTGCACTTGTTTGTCCACGCCGCCCTCGGCGGTCAGTTCATCCAAGGACGCGCCGCCCAGGAAACACAAATAGGCGGGGATCAAGGGCAGCACGCAGGGCGAGGCGAAACTCAAGACGCCTGCGCCGAACGCGCCTAGGTATGTGATGTTGAAAGGATCCATGGATCCAAAACTCCCTTAACCCACAACCTTGATATGCTGGTTGGGTTGAATGTTGACGGTTTTCTTTTTGCGGATGTAATCGGAGACCAGATCATAGATCGCCGGACCCTGGGTGCCTTCGTTGACCGAAGCCCAGCCGCCGACCACGTAGGTTTTGGCCTTGTCGATGGCCTCGCCGCTGGACAGCAGCGTCATGTCGGAAATGCGCGAGCCTATCTTGTTGTGGATGTCGATGCGATATCCCATGCCGCCGACACGCACCATGTCGCCGCCCTGCTGATAGAAAGGGTCGACGTTGAACAGATTGTCCGCCACGTCTTCCAAGATCAGCTTCAACATCTCGCCGGTCATTTCGTTGCGGTAGACATTGGGGTAGGTAATGGAGGTTTGGGTGTACAAGTCGTCCACGGTGATGTCCTGGCCGGGCAGAATGGATGCGCCCCAGCGGAATCCCGGCGACAGCGCGATCTGCGTGTCGCGTTCTTCGATGATGGCCTGACAGATCAGGTCGTCGAAGGTGCCGTTGAAGTTGCCGCGACGATACAGCAAGCTTTCAGACTTGCCGAGCACGGTAGAAATCGCGGACTGATGAGGCGCGCGGATAGCGTCGACGACGGCTTGAATTTCCGGGTCCGGCGTGATGACGTCGCTGAATATCGGCATCAGCTTGTAGCTGTAGTCTTTGATCTTGCCGTTTTGCACATCCAAGTCCAGACGGCCCAAGAATTTGCCGTGCGATCCGGTGGCGATCAACAGCGTGTCGTTGACTTTGATCACGCCCGGAATGGCGTCGTGAGTGTGGCCGGTTAAGATCACGTCGATGCCGGTGACGAGCGATGCCAGCTTGCGGTCCACGTCGAAACCGTTGTGTGAGGCCAGCACCACAATCTCGGCGCCTCCGGCGCGCGCTTGGTCAACGCTTTCTTGCACCATATCTTCGCGGATGCCGAACGACCAATCGGGGATCATGTGGCGCGGATGGGCGACGGGGGTATAGGGGAAGGCTTGGCCGACGATGGCGATCTTTACGCCACCGCGTTCAAAGTAGGCGATGGAATCGAAGACCTTTTCCTGCCACTCGTTGTCGGTGACGTTGCCCGCCAGGAATGGGAAGTTCAACTGGCTGATCAGTTCCTTGACGCGCTCTGCGCCATAGGTGAACTCAAAGTGCGGCACCATAACGTCGACGCCCAGTGCGTTCATGGCCTTGACCATATCCGCGCCCTTTTCCATGAGCGAGGTATAAGAACCTTGCCAGGTATCGCCGCAATCGACCAACAGTGTATTGGTGGGGCGTTCGGCGCGAATCGCTTTGATCAACGTCGCCATGTGCGCCAGGCCGCCGATGCGTCCGTATTGCGCCGCCAGTTGGCCGAAGTCTTGGCTGGTGAAGGCATAGGCTTCGCGCGTTCCGGCCTTGAGGCCGAAGTTTTTGAGAAAATCCATACCCGTCAGGTGCGGTGGCAGGCCGTTGACCCCACCGACGCCGATGTTGACCGACGGCTCACGGAAATAGAGCGGCATCAGTTGAGCGTGAATGTCGGTGAAGTTGAGCAGCGTCACTTGACCTTTGGTTTCAAACTTCAAGAGTTCATCCTGGGTGATGGCCTGTGCGGAGGCGGCGCGCGCGATGTTCGCGCCCGGGCCCATCAATGCGGCGGTTGCAGCGGTCACCTGAAGGAAGTCACGACGGGTAAGCATGAGTTAGGTCTCTCCGGTTTGGGGATCTGTAAAATCAAATGGGAAAAACAAATATTGATAAATATGGACGGAAAAAGGGCGGCCTCCAGCGTGGAAACCGCCCTTTACCGTTAGACTTTATTTACGCACGGACGGACCTTCCATGACTAGGCCGCGGCCACGCCAGGCTAAGTACGTTTCCAGGTTCACATATTCGTCGGAACCGGACTTGTAAGGTTCGGCGCGGATTTCCTTGTTACAACCGCCAAGGCGCTTGTGCAGCGACCCCATGCCCTGCCACTTCAAGCGGTAGGTCGGGAAGCCGTTGCTCTGGCCCTGAGAGAGCAGTTCGGCACGGATGATGTTGCCAGCGTTGTCTTCATGGCAGTGCTTACAGGCCAAATCGAGCTGGCCACGACGCTGGTAATAAAATTCTTCGCCAGCTTTCCACGCCGCATGCAGCTTGTCGTTGGGGTCGTCGGCCGTGCTCACGCGCGGCATGCCGCGAGATTGCATGGCGACCAGCCCAGTCATACCCACCAGCGGTTTCGAATCGTATTTAAACGCTTCGGCCTTTTGGTTCTCGGTCTGGCATTTCATGATGCGCAGTTCCAAGTTCATCGGCTTTTGGGTCGCTTCGTCGTACGCTGGGTACTTGGCGCTGACACCCTTCATCGGGATGCCCACCGGGCCGCCCTTGGCGTCGTCCACGGCGCCGTGGCAATCCGCACAGGATTTTTTAGCTTCCCCTGCAGGTTTGTTCCACATCCCCGCAGCAGTGTCGACAAGCGGCATGCCGGGGTTAGAAAAGTCGTCATCCTGCATGGCTTGGGTTTCCGGCGTGGCATAGGAATAGCCGGACCGAACCTCTTTGCCATAAGGATTTGGCGCTTCGCTGGTGGATTTCATGTTACAGGCGGCAAGCGTGAAGCTTGCGCCCAAAATTACGGCGATTGTTGTGACAGTCTTTATCTTCATGACGGTAGCCCTCCCTTCGTCATGACTTAGGACACGGCCATGTCTTGCGACACGGTTGTGACTTCGCCATTATCATCGGTCCAAGTGAACACGTACGAGCCGCTTTTTTCGGCTTTGATATAAAACGTAATGTACGGGTTCGCGGAAACTGCCGGGTGCATATCGGCGCCGAAAATTTCAGCACCGCCCAACGTGCAGCTAAACTTCTTGAGGATCAGCCGGGGAATGGCCTTTCCTTCCTTATCCTTACGATTGCCGGTTTCCATGTCGTGAGACGCAAGCGTCTTCACTTGAACCAATTCACCGGATTTTGCCGTCTTCGGCAGTTTTACACGAGGCTGGTTAGCCATTTTTCATAGCACTCCTTGTCTGAGTCACGGGTGGCAGAGCAGGTATTAGCCGCCGCAGCCGCCGATGGTGACTTTCACTTCCTTCTTGTTCACATGTACCGAGCCGTCGCTCATGACGGCGGCAACCACGACGTTCTGGGTTTTGCCCAGGCGCATGCGGGTGCCTACATCGGCTTTGCCGGTGGAAGGTGTCAGGTTGAAGGAAATGACCTCTGGGCTTGGATTGCCCTCGGCAAACACGTGGATGTGCTTGACGTGGTCGGCGGCGGTCATCGGGCTGTCGACGGTGACGTTGACAGGCACGGTGGCGCCATTTTCCGCGATTTCCGGTAGATCGATGGTGATTTTGGCAGAATCCGCCTTGGCCGATCCTCCCAATTTGGAAATCGCCATGGCGGCGTCTTCCGGCGTGGCATGGGCGGCAGTAGCAAAACCCATGGCCAAAACGCCAGCGCCAGCAACTTTAAGGGCCTGGCGGCGGTCCATCTGGACCATCTGATGCGTTGATTTGCTCATGTTGTATCCTTTATTCGGTTTTGTGCTTCAGGTTCACCGGGTGAATCACTTCAGCGTTAGCAAGTAGGCGACGATGTTTTCGACTTCCTGGGCTTCCAAAATGGTTTTGCCTTCAAAGTCTTTCAGGACGCGGTGCTGACCGGTTTTGAAGAAGCTGGGCATCATGGTGTCGGCACTGATGACCTTGGGATCAACTAGGCGCATGCGCAGTTCGGCTTCGGTTTGACGGGAACCGATGCCATGCAGGTCCGGCCCCGTCTTGCCGTGGAACTGTTCTTCCGGAATCGGCATGACGTGACAGGCTAAACAGTTGCCTTTTTTCTGATTGATGGCGGCTTTTTTGCCCGCCGCAGGATCGCCCGCCTTGCCCGTAAGCGATTTTGGAATGGTGCCGTTTACGATGGTGACGTTGGCCATGTCCGCAGATTGTGCGCTGACGGCAAGCGTGCCGGCAATTGCAAAGCCCATGGCTGCAGCCAGAAATTTAGAATGTTTCATTTTCCCTCCCTAAAACTATGCCCAAAATGGCGACTTAGCTTCCCTCATCCGTCCCTCAAAGCGCGGCGAGGGGAAGAAGTCGGCCAGACGGCCAAGCTATGGATAGACCCAATCCAGTTCACGATGAAATGGACCTGTCGTTAGTTGCGTTATTCAGATTTGCACTAGGAAATTATTATTTTTATACACACCGAATGGTGTTAATCCGCATGAAAAACTGATTGTCTGTGTGGGCGTAACGCAGATACCCACGTGCTCCTGTTGTATTAGCAGTGCGTTACATTAGAGACATTTCATGAAGGAGGTCAAGCACAACTAAAAAAAATTACCACAATGTGGAAAGGGCAAAAGGAGAAATTACGCTCCCTTTGCCCTTAAGTTTTTGAATAACAGTTTGAAAGTGTGTTGTTAATTTCGGGCGAACATCGCCTTAAGGCCGCCCATTACAGAATCTTCTTCCAAGGATTTTAGGCCCCATACGGCGCCTAAAATGATGCTGGCGAGTGCGATCAGAGAGCCTAACGATAGCGTAGACATGCCCGTTAATCCCTGGCCAATGGTGCAACCTAGCGCCAAAACGCCGCCAATTCCCATGATCACCGCGCCAAACATATGGCGTTTCATGTCGGTGGAGTCGGCAAACGCTTCTATGTGGAACGATTTGCTGCCGATTGCGGCGAGGAACGAACCAACGATGACACCGCCGATGGTGGCGATGCCGAAGTTGATGGTGGACCCGGTGAAGCTCATCAAATACTGAATGCTGTCGCCGGAAGGAGCTACAAAGGTGAACGAAAACAACGGAGTGGGGGAGAATTCGTCGGCCCCGATGACCCCGGTAATGTACCAACCTGTAGGGATCATCAAGCCGATCAACAGCCCCCCGATGATGTCGCGGGGGGTAGCGCGGAATTCTTCGCCCTTGAAACAATAGGCGATGATCGCGCCGGCGAAGATCAACGTGAAGGCCAAGCGCAGGCTCTCCGCTTCCATGCCGATCATGGCGCCGAGCATTTCCACCATCGACTGACTTTGCAGGCCCAAGGCCGTCAGATCGCTGTTGAACGCTTCAAGCTCCAGGCGCGCCAGACCAAACAGGCCGCGTAGCGTCATGTAGGCACTGACCCCCATGATCAAGAACACGACGATGGATTTGAGGTTGCCGCCGCCGATGCGCACCAGCGTTTTGTTGCCGCAACCGCCTGCCATGGTCATGCCATAGCCGAACATCAGTCCGCCGATGATGGCACCCGGCCAGCCCAAATTGGGCGTGAGGTAGATCGCGCCGCCTTCCGAGGCGGGCAGGGTGAGGTCAATCAGGCCCATCATGTGCAAGCCTTGGGTGCCGAGAATCGCAACCGCGACTGCCAGCATCCACGCCCGAAAACGGCTGCTTTCGCCCATCAAAACCATATCGGACACGGCGCCCATGGTGCAAAAGTTGGTTTTGTTGGCCACGGCGCCGAAGACCAATCCGGCGATAAATGCCGCGGTCGCAACCAAGGTGGTTACAGACATGTCTTCCATCAGTGTTTCTCCCGTTTGTATGGTTATTATTAGGATGCGGCTGAACCGCAAACGGCCGATGCCCCAAGGCCCCAAGCCAAATTGTTCATCGTCTGCTATAATGTATTTTAGAGCCCTTGTATATTAGGTTTGTCTAATTGCGTAAAAGCTGTATATTGGCGTCGCAAAAATGCGCACGGGGTCGGGTATCCGGCTTGAAAAGATGCGCGTGGGCAGCGGGTACTACCATGCCCCTAGAACAACAGGTATAGATTGCGCGTATATAAGCATTATCTAAAGCTAACTCGCGCACTCTTTGAAACCCGAAAAACGACCGCAAACGAAGGCAAAAGCTACAAGCGGCAAGGGTTGAGACGGCGGATCATTGGGAGACTAAAACACTATGAGTGACGGCAGCAACAACAAGAAAATGTCGATCATCGTCACGAAGGGGACCCTCGATTGGGCTTACCCTCCGTTTATTTTGGCTTCCACTGCGGCGAGCCTGGATGTCGACGTGACCATGTTCTTTACGTTTTACGGCCTGCAGCTTTTGAAGAAAGACGTCAGCCACCTGCAGATTTCCACGCTGGGCAATCCGGGTATGGAAATGCCGATGATGGGCATGCATATGACCATGCCGAACATCGTGTCCATGATTCCGGGCGTCGACGCCATGGCATCTTCGATGATGAAAAACCTGATCAAGAAAAAGGGCGTCGCGTCGATCGAGGAATTGCGCGATATCTGCGTCGAAAGTGACGTCAAAATCATTGGCTGCCAGATGACCCTGGACCTGTTCGAGTGGACCCCGGACATCATGATCCCGGAAATGCAGCTCGGCGGCGCCGCGACGTATATGGGCAAAGCTTTAGAATCTGACATCAACCTGTTCATCTGATTGGTAAATTGACGCGGGACGACGTCCGGTTCAGCCGGGCGTCGTCCGCTCAAGTAGAATTGAGATTTTAAGGGGGACGTGCCCATGAATCGCATTTTGACTGCTGCAGTTGTTGCAGCAACCATGATTTCCGTCGGCGTCGTTCAGGTGTCCGGTGCTCAGGCGTCCGATGCCGAGGCGCTTAAAGCCGAAGCGGCGAAAGCCGTTATGGCGTTTGGCGGCCCGTTGAAAAAGGCCTTGGAAGATGGCATGCAGCAAGGTGGCCCGCTCAATGCTATTGGGGTGTGCAACGAAAAGGCCCCGGGCATCGCCCAACAGGCTGCGGCCGACACTGGTTGGAGCGTCGCTCGCACCAGCTTGAAGGTGCGCAATACGAACAACGCCCCGGATGCCTGGGAGCTGGCGACGCTCAACGAATTTGAAGCGCGCAAAGCTGGCGGCGAAAGCCCCGATACCATTGCCAAGGCAGAAATCGTCGAAGAGAATGGACAAAAAACGTTTCGTTTCATGAAGGCGATAGGGACCGCCGACGTGTGCCTGAATTGCCATGGCGCTAATTTGAAGCCGGAAGTTGCGGCGAAGCTGGACGGCCTGTATCCGAACGATCAGGCGCGCGGCTTTTCCACGGGTGACATTCGTGGTGCATTTACCCTGAAGAAGGCTTTGTAAGGCGCGATTCGGGATTTAGGAGCCCTTAGGCGTGGTAAGCGGATATATCAAAGTTCCGGACGAAGGTACCCCATTGAACCAGCTTTTTGGGCTGTGTTCGGCGGGCAACCAGGAGACCGAGTTTTTGCCGGAGCGTCGTTCGCTGCGCATTCACGGTCATTCCACCACCATTCGCTTGGAGCGGGCTTTCTGGAATGTTTTAGAAGATTTGGCTTCCCAGGAAGATCTGACCGTCGCGGGCGTGGTGACTAAAATTTACGATCACTGCCAGTTTGCAAATCAAAAAAACTTGGCTTCTTGCTTGCGGGTCGTCTGTCTCAAGTTTATCAATATTGGCTTGTAGATTAGAGGCGCCGCAAATTCGTTCCCTAAAGGGTTTTTGTTCTGACAACCGTTTAAAACACAAGAGAGATAAAGACTATGGCGACACAGACACTCGACACCAAAGGTATGAATTGCCCTTTGCCGATTCTCAAAACGAAAAAGGCTATTAAGGGCCTGAACGCGGGAGAAACCTTGGAAGTCTTGTCCACCGATCCGGGTTCCGTGAAGGACATGGAAGCGTTCTGCAAGTCCACCGGCAATAAGCTGCTGGACAGCAAGGACAACGGCGGCGTCTACACCTATATCATCGAAAAGTCTTAAGGGCTTTTGATCGATCCCGGAATGCCCTCGGTCTTTTCGGGGGGGCGTTCCGGGATTGACGATAACGATGATCATCATAGGGGCCGGACGCATATGAGGCGTTTTGCGTTTCTGATTTTGACAGTTTGCGCCATCGTCGCCGCCTCGTCGGCGCGCGCGGCGGAGCTGGTTTATTTCAATTCTCCGGCATGCGCCGTGTGCGAGCGCTGGGATCAAGAAGTCGGCGTCATTTACGATAAAACCGACGAATCCCGCCGTTTGCCCCTGCGTTCCCTTAGCATTCATGACCAAAAGCCGACCGATTTGGTTCACGTCAGGGGGGTGACGTTCACGCCGACCTTTGTGATGGTCGACGAGGGGCGGGAAGTTGGCCGCATCGTGGGTTATATTAACGATTATTTTTTCTGGGAACAGGTGGCCGGCCTGATCAAAAAGGCGGACGCTTTGAAAAATTCAAACGTTACGGCGTGCTCTGAGCCCATTTCGTCCGCACGGGCTTCCTTGTGCTGACGGGTGCTACGGCACCTTCTTTCCTTGCATTTCCCGCTTGCCCCGTTGACAATATGCCTTAAGTTTCAAATAAATACCTCTCGGGTGGTGGGAGTTTAAGGTAGTTCAATGTCTGGGAAGTCGGACAAATCCTGCAGTCGTGTGAAAAGCGCCACGCCTAAGTCTCGGGTCGCATCGACGCCTGGGGGTGAGCCTGCTTGCATCTGGGCACGCGAATTGTTCGACGACCTACAGCGTGATTTGGCGCTGTATATGGTGGACGGGCGCATCCGCGACATCAGTCTTGCGGGGGCCAAGTTGTTGGGCTTCGACGATGTTGAGCCATTGCTGGGCCGTTATTTTGCCGATTTTATCGATCGCGATCAGCTGATCGCCGTGTTGCCGATCCTGGCGGGAAAAGCCGCGCCGGGCGAAGAGCTGCGGGTGCGCATCCTGCCCGAAGTGGGGCAACCGTTTCTGGCCGGCATTACCTCGAAGCCGCTGGCTCAGGGCGAGGGGGAACACATTGCGATCCGCGCGCGCACCGTGCGCACCGATGCGCAAAAGCAGGCCGATGCCCTGATTACGGATGATCTATACCGTTATCTGTTTGAAACATCGCAAGCGATGATTAGCGTGTTGGATAGCGAAGGTTTTATGCTGCTGGTGAATGAATCGGCTTGGCGTACGCTGAAACACGATGGCGCCGCATCCATGGTGGGGCGCCCGTTTTTGAATCTCGTCCACCCCGATTATCAGGGCGTGATGGAAGCGGGGCTGGATATTTTTGCCGCCGAAACTTCACCCTTGCCGTTGAAGTTCATGTGCGCCGATGGTGAGTTCATTGACGTGGAAGCCAAGTTTTCGTCCTTGGGCGAAGGGCGCTTCATGCTTGAGGCGCTGGACATTACCGAACGCACTCGCGCCGCCGAAACTCTGAAAGACCGCGAACAGCGCTTGCGCGGTGTGCTTGAAACGGTGGCCGACGCGATCATCACCATCAACGAACGCGGCGAAGTGTTGTCGTTCAACAAGGCGGCGGAAAACACCTTTGGATATTTGGCGCGTGAAGTGATTGGCCGCAACGTTTCGATGTTGATTGCTGAGCCTCATGCCGCAGCACATGACGAATATCTGGCCAATTATATCCGTACCGGAAAAAAGAAAATCATCGGCAAGACCAACCGGGAAGAATGGGGGGTGCGCAAGGATGGCGTTAAGTTCCCCTTGGAGTTGGGGGTGACGGAATTGCGTCACGGTTCCAAACGCTTTTTTACCGGCATCGTGCGCGACATCACCGAACGCAAGCGTTGGGAAGCGGAAATCAAACGCGCCAATGACGAATTGGAAATGCGCGTGGAAGAGCGTACCCGCGAATTGACGCAAGAAATCGTCGAACGTCAACGCGCCGAAGATAAATTGCTGCTCGCGGGCGAAGTTATTGAAAGCCTGAACGAGGGCGTCGCCATCATCAATCCCGATTTCCGCATCAGTTCCGTAAATCCGGCGTTTACGATCATTTCTGGGTATAACCTGGACGAAGTGATCGGCAATTACCCCATCAACCACACGGCGCTTACCCGTGGCGGTGCCATGTTTGAAGACATGTGGCGCGGTCTGGAAGCGCGGGGCAGTTGGGATGGGGAGTTTTGGAATCTGCGCAAAAACGGCGATGAGTACGCCGAACGCCTATCGGTTACCGCGATCACCAACGTATCCGGCGAAGTGCAGCAGTTTGCGGCCATCATGTCCGACATCACCAAGCGCAAACAAGACGAGGAGCGCATTCTCTATCAGGCCAATTACGATAACCTTACAGGCCTGCCCAATCGTTCGCTGTTCTTGGATCGCCTTAACCAAGCTCTCGCCAACATGCACCGTGCGAACAAGAATTTAGGCCTGCTCTTCATCGACTTGGATGGCTTTAAGTTGGTGAACGATACCTTGGGACATAATGTGGGCGATATGTTGCTCAAGGAAGCTGCCCGGCGTCTTGGCACCTGTGTGCGCACCGGCGACACGGTGGCGCGGTTGGGCGGCGATGAATTTACCATCATCATGCCGAACCTGGATGATCCGCGAAATGCGCCGCTGGTGGCGCAACGTGTGTTGGATGCCATGCATGCCGTATTTCTTTTGGGCGGACACGAGACCTTCGTTTCGGCCAGCATTGGCATCACCATTTTCCCTGACGATGCCCGCGATGCGCAGGAATTGTTGAAAAACGCCGATGCCGCCATGTATCGCGCCAAAGAAAACGGCAAAGCCAACTACCAGTTCTTTACCGCCGATATGAACGAAGAAGTGAAAGAACGTTTGGTGATGAAAAACGGTCTTTCTCGGGCGCTGGAAAACAAAGAGTTCAAATTGCTCTATCAGCCCAAGCTGGATCTGCATACGTCCCGCGTGACCGGGGCGGAAGCATTGATGCGGTGGCAGAGCCCCGAATTAGGCCTGGTCAGCCCGGTTAAATTTATCCCCGTTTTGGAAGAAACCGGCATGGTGGTCGAGGTTGGCGAGTGGGCGATCCACACGGCGTGTCGTCAGCATCTTGAATGGGTCAAACTGGGTTTGCCGCCGATTAAGATCGCGGTGAACCTGTCGGCGCGTCAATTGCGCGAACCAACCTTCGTCAACATCGTCAAAAGTGCGCTCATTAAAACCGATCTGCCGCCCAGCGCGTTGGAAATTGAAATCACCGAAAGCATGTTGATGAGCGATGCGCCCAACATCGTGGCAGCGCTCAAGCAACTGCATGATTTTGGCGTACACATTTCCATGGATGACTTCGGCACCGGCTATTCGTCGCTGAGTTATTTGAAGCGTTTCCCCATCGACACCATCAAGATCGACCGTTCGTTCGTATCCGATATCGACACCAGCCCGGACGATGCGGAAATCATTCACACCATCATCAATATGGGCCAAACGCTCAATCGCAAAGTTATTGCCGAAGGCGTGGAAACTCTGGAGCAGCTTAATATTCTCAAGCAGTACAATTGCGATGAAATCCAGGGCTATTATTTTTCCAAGCCCCTGGAGGCGGATGATTTTGTCGCCTTCATCCGCAATCAGGAAGCCAACGGATAAAAGTCAGTATACCAACTGCTCTTCTTCGCCTTGGCCGGCGATGACGATTTCGCCCGAGTCCGCCAATGGTTTGGCGATGGGGACGATACCGGCCTGCGCTTCGTCCACGTCCTTCAGACGCACCGCGCCCATGGCGTCCATGTCTTCGCGCATGATCTTCGCCGCGCGTTCCGACATGTT
>JANLGW010000069.1 GCA_024653965.1 Rhodospirillales bacterium | reverse complement strand
AGCCGCGCCGCCGTTTCTATGGCGAGCCTCTGGATTCTGCTGGTGCAGATCGGGCTCGGGATGTCTCAGCTTCCCAACGCTTCGGCGGCGGCGGAATTTTTAGGTCGGGATCAGCTTTGCACCGTTGAAGACGCGAGCGAGGCGAGCAGCCCTCAATCGATTCCAGCGAACTTAGATCATCGTTCCAATCACGATTGCGGTCTGTGCAGCCTGTACTGTGCGGCGGGTGGGCATGCCGCCGTTGATCCGTCGCTGCCCATTATCTTTATGCTCTCGGCGCTTGTTTCGCTTCCCGTCGATTATGGTGATGGGCCTCGCGCCGATGCGGCTTTCTTTTCAAGACATCATTCTCGCGCTCCGCCGGCAATGGTCTGAATCTTTTTGATCGAAGACCAGTCAACGGGTGCGCCCCTATAGAGGGCGAGCCTCATTCAACCGTGCAAAATTGCGGAGATATCATGTCTACAGCCGAACTTGCTGAGGGCGCCGAAAGTGCTCAAGCGCAGACCACTGTTTACACACCTTTGTACCGGGCGATCTGGCGCTGGCATTTTTATGCCGGGCTGATCGTGTTGCCGTTTATGATTCTGCTCGCCGTTACCGGCGGGGTTTACCTGTTTAAGGATGAAATTAACGCCGTCCTGTATCGTGAGGTTCTGACCGTAACGCCCCAAGATGGCGTGACGCTCAATCCTTCGCAGATCGTCGCCAAGGCGTCTGAGTTTGCCCCAGGGCAAGTTGTGTCTTACGTTCCGCCAGCACTGCCTTCGGATTCCGCAGCAGTCACGGTGGATACGGAAGCCTCGGGGAAAATTCGTGTCTACGTCGATCCGTATAACGGCCAAGTGCTGGGGCAACTTTCGGATAGCGGCTTCGCCCGCACGCCGCTTATGCTCTTGATGCGTAAAGTCCATAGCCTCAACTACTTTGGCGAGGCCCCCAACCGGATCATCGAAATCGTTGGTGGCTGGGCCTTGGTCTTGGTCGTTACGGGTTTTTATCTATGGTGGCCGCGTGGGCGCAACGTCGGGGTGTTCACCATCCGCACCAAGGCGGCACCCCGTACCGTTTGGCGCGATGTTCATGTCGTCACCGGGGCGTATGCGGGTCTTTTCATTTTTTTCCTCGCCATCACCGGGATGCCGTGGTCGGGTGTGTGGGGAAAATACGTCAACATCTATGCCGATCAGGCGGGTTTAGGGTATCCGCCGGAATACTGGAGCGAGGTGCCAAAATCGAAGGTACCAATGGTGGAGGGCATGTCGCAGACCGCATGGGCGTTGGAAAATACGCCGATGCCGGTTTCGACGCCCAACGGGGCCGCGCCGATCGGCATCGATCAAGCCGTCGCCGCCTTTGACGGGCTCGGCATTCACAAGGGTTATGTGATCGATTTCCCCGGTGGGGCGCAAGGCGTCTTTTCCGCGTCCGTATTTCCCGATCAGATCATCGGCGAAAAGATCATCCATTTGGACCAGTATAGCGGCGCGCCGCTGTTCAACGGTGGTTTCGCCGATCTTGGCATCGTCGGCAAGTCCATCGAGTGGGGCGTGAGTGTCCACATGGGCCAGGAATTCGGCATCATCAACCAGTGGCTCATGGCTCTATCGTGTTTGGCCATCGTGGTGATGTCGGTTGCGGGCATCGTGATGTGGTGGAAGCGCAAACCGCAAGGTGCGCTCGGCGCGCCGCGTTATCCGGCGGATTTTCGCATTCCGAGGGCTTTGCTGGTCATCGCCCTGGTGGTCGGCATGGTGTTTCCGTTGAGCGGGCTGTCGTTGGTGGCCGTACTCGTTGTGGATTGCCTGCTGCCCAAGCGGTGGAAGGAAAAGCTGGCGTAATAGGTTCTTTGGCATATGGAACGGCCCCTTTCGATTTTTCGAAAGGGGCCGTTTTTGCAGCACCCAACAAAAAACCCGCGCCATCTCTGGTGCGGGGTTTTCGTGAACCTAGGGTCTGATCGGTTGGGATCGAAGCGATCACAACCGTGAATCAGCCCCTATCAACAGTTCTTATTGGCGTGTGAACCGAGGGCTAGAAGCCTTCGCGTTCCAGGCGTTTGCGCTCCATTTTACGAGCGCGCGAAACGGCCTCAGCCTTTTCGCGTGCGCGTTTCTCAGAGGGCTTTTCAAAGTGCTTGCGAATTTTCAGCTCGCGGAAAATACCTTCCCGCTGCATCTTCTTCTTCAACACTTTCAGCGCCTGATCAACGTTGTTATCACGAACGATAACTTGCACGTCAATCACATCCTTTCAAGTTTGGGTTAATGTCAGAAGGCCTTGCCTCCCAACGGATTCCGCCCCACATTGGGGAAGAACGAGCGCGGGTTGTAGCATAACCGCCCGCTTATGTGAAGGGATTCTAAAGCGATCCGACCCAGGGGAACTGCCGATGGCTTTGTTAAAAATCGCACGTATGGGCCATCCGGTCCTCAAACTTCCGGCTAACCCGGTCGAGGACCCGAAATCCGCCGAAATCGCCCAACTGATCGAAGACATGATCGAAACCATGGTTGATGCGGGCGGCACCGGCCTAGCCGCGCCACAGGTGCATATGCCGTTGCGCGTGGTGGTGTTTACCGTTTATCCCGAACGTGATGAGGCCGAGGGCGGCGATGGCTCCGGCGTGCCCCTGACGGTGCTGATCAACCCCGAAATTGAGCCGTTATCGGAGGAAAAAGCGCTGGGCTGGGAAGGCTGTTTATCCATTCCCGGCATGATGGGCGAGGTGCCGCGTTATACCCATATTCGCTATAAAGCTTTGGATTTAAACGGAAAACCGTTCGAGCGCGAAGCCCACGGATTTCATGCCCGGGTGGTGCAACATGAATGTGACCATTTGGACGGAATCTTGTATCCTGGGCGGATCGTCGATATGAGCACCTTCGGCTTTAGCGATGAAATGATGCGCCAACGTGATCGGGAAACCGACTGGGAAGAAGATTGAACGGGTGATGCCGATGACCGCAAAACACAAAATCAGCCGCGAAGCCAAAAAAGACGCCATCGTATTGGCCGCAGCCCCGCATGTGGCCTTCGACGGCTGGGGTGAAGAAGCCCTGGCGGCGGGTGCGCAGGACGCTGGCTTCGATGCCAAAACCGCCAAGCGCCTGTTTCCCGACGGCGCGGTGGATGCTATCGCGCATTTTGCCGCGCTTTCCGACCGCGCCATGATCGAGGCCATGCAGGCCGCCGATGTGGGCGCCATGCGGGTGCGCGACCGGGTGATTTTCGGGGTGCGTGCGCGGCTGG
>JANLGW010000063.1 GCA_024653965.1 Rhodospirillales bacterium | reverse complement strand
CATAACTCACAGCCCCGTCTCCCCACTCACATCACCCAGTGGAGCCGTTTCCGTCAGCGGAAGGCCATCGATCGTCATGCCACGCGCCCGCGCAATGTCTTTAAAAAAGAACGCAATCGTCTGCAGGAGCATCAAAAATATGCCCCCGGTCATAATGATTTTGATTGGTGCCATGTAAGGCGACCAAGACGAATAACTCGTCTCGTTATACTGAATGGCGTACAGGGTGCTCGAATAACCGCCATACAGCAGCAACACCAAATAGGTAATCAAAAACACCGAGGTAAGCGTATCGGCGAACGCCATGCGCCGGGGCGACAAATTGCCGTACAACAAATCCATGCGCACATGGTCGCCCAATTGCATGGAATACGGCCCGCCCAAAATGTAATAGGCCGCCATCAAAAATTGCGCCATTTCCAGGGTCCATAACGCGGGCTGCAAAAAGGTCTTGGCGAAAGAGGAATACAGCAACACACCCAGCATGGCGAAAATCATATACATCGCAAACCGGCCAACCACCCAGTTGACCGCTTCGACATAACGCACAAAAAGTACGATGGCCTTAGGCATACCGCGAACTCCGCCTTATATCTTTAAAAGCCATTTTGCATTCCATGGTTCTTTTCCTCACGAAACCTGGGCTAAGTCGGCATTGTTTTCCAACGCTGATAGGGCGTTGGTCACATACTCTGACAGTCTTATGGCCATGGCTTGTTGGCTGCTTACATCTGCGATCAAATCGTTGCGAATCTCGATCATCACGTTCAACAGGCCATAGGGCAAAGCATGGCGAACCAGCGTGAAGGTCACGCCGTCTTCCGGCCCATAGGGCAAATTTCGCATCACTTTGCGATCACTGTTTCGTCCCGCACATTTGAGAATTTCATCGGCCAGACGAGAATCGCGATCATGGAGGATGCCGATTTCAACGTCGCGGCGCTGTCCCTTGTAAACGGGCGTAAAGGAATGAACGGTGATCAACACAGGCAAAACACGCTTTTTCAGACACGCGCTCAGCGTATCGCAAAACGGCGCATAATAACGCACCGTGCGGGCCTGTCGGTCCGCCGCGCTCAAGCCCACATTGCCGGGAATTTTTTGATATTCGCTAATGTCCGGAATGGCATCGAGCGCATTCGGGGCACGGTTGCAGTCATAAACCAAGCGCGACACACGATGCGCAACCAAAGGCGCGTCCAGCTTAGCCGACATCGCCTCAGCCACGGCCAAAGCACCAAGATCCCAGGCAATATGACTCTGCAAAGCATGCTCGTTTAAGCCCAGCCCATTAAGTTCTGACGGAATGGCATTCGCCGCATGCTCACAGACCAAAACGACCCGACCCGCGCCCGCCGGATTGATTACCGCCACGACATCACCGAGCGCTGGCTCGTCTTTTAAAGCTTGCTCATTCATCCTTTAGGACCCCCCTGGTCCGTTATTTTGAACATATCCTTTCACATGTTAGAAGAGAGTCAAGCCAAATTCTGAAACATTATTTTCATTTTTATTTTATTTGGCGTAACATTTTCAGACAAGCGACAACGGGGGATTTCTGCTACAAGACCTCGGAAATTTTTAAAATCGGCATCAACCCCGCAAACAGCCCGAAGGATCGCATATGGCTAAGGCGCAAAATCTCACGGTCGCGGAACGCATCCGTAGCAAATTCGAACGCCTAACCCGCGCCGAACGACAACTCGCCAATGCGATCTTGGAAAACTACCCGGTATCGGGGCTGGGAAGCATCACGACCGTTGCCGAAGTTTCCAGCGTATCCACGCCGACCGTGGTGCGCATGGCCAAAAAACTAGGCTTCAAAGGATTCCCGCAACTGCAGGCGGCATTGCGCGACGAGTTGGAAGCGACGCTTTCCAACCCCATCACCAAGCACAACCTGTGGGCGGAAAATGCGCCGGATACCCATATCCTTAACCGCTTCGCCGATGCGGTAATGGACAACATGCGCCAAACCCTGCGCCAAATCGACCCGGAAGTCTTCAACGCGGTAGCGCAATTGCTATCGGATCGCAATCGCCAGATCCACGTGGTCGGCGGACGCATCACCCGATCGCTGGCGGATTATCTATTCACCCACATGCAGGTCATCCGCAGCGGCGTGACCTTGGTGGCGTCAAACGCCAACACGTGGCCACATTATGTATTGAACATGAACGCAGGCGACGTGCTGGTCGCCTTCGACATCCGCCGTTACGAACACGACATCTTGCGCCTAGCCGAAATGGCTGCCGCACAGGGAGTAACGCTGGTGCTGTTTACCGACCAATGGGGATCACCCGCCGCAAAATACGCCAAGTACAGTTTCCATTCACGCATTGAAGCCCCATCCGCATGGGATTCGTCGGTGGTGACGCTGTTCATCATCGAAACGATCATTTCGGCGGTGGAAACCCTGACCTGGGATGAAACCAAGGGCCGCATGAAAAAGCTCGAAGATTTATTCGATCAAACCAAGATGTTTCGCAAGTTCATCTAAAATCTGCATCTCCCCAAACTGCCGTCAAAAAAATCCCCGCAAGCAACACGCTTGCGGGGAATGAGCGGGGAGGCCCAAGGAATAGATGCGAGGAATAAAGTTGTCTTAGCCTTTAAGAGCTTCGCTAGCGGGAACGTAAGGTTCCTTCAGCGCCGTAGCGACGGCTTCATAGGTAATCTTGCCGTGAATGATGTTCAATCCCGCCAATAAATGCGGATTATCGCTCAGCGCGGCTTTCCACCCCTTATCCGCCAACTGCACCACAAACGGCAGCGTTGCATTGTTCAGCGCGTAGGCTGACGTATGCGCCACCGCGCCCGGCATGTTGGCCACGCAATAATGCACAATGCCATCGACGATATACGTAGGCTCGGCATGGGTGGTCGCTTTCGAGGTCTCGAAACAACCGCCCTGATCGATGGCGACGTCCACCAGCACGGAGCCTTTTTTCATTTTTGCCAACATGGCTTTGGTGATCAGCTTAGGCGCTGCGGCGCCGGGGATCAGCACCGCACCGATGACCAAATCGGCATTAAGCACATGCTCTTCCAGGTTTTCTTTGTTGGAATAGACGGTACGCAGACGATCACCATAAAGCGCATCAAGCTCGCGCAGACGGTCGATGGAACGATCCAAAATGGTGACGTCGGCATGCATCCCTAAAGCCATGCGCGCCGCATTGGCGCCGACCACGCCACCGCCGATTACCACCACCTTGGCCGGACGCACGCCAGGCACGCCGCCCAGCAACATGCCGGAACCGCCCATGACGTTTTCCAGGCACCGCGCGCCTGCCTGTATGGCCATACGCCCGGCAACTTCGCTCATCGGGGCCAACAACGGCAACCCGCCATGGGCATCCGTCACGGTTTCATAGGCAATGGCGATACACCCCGATTCTTTCAGCAGACGGGCTTGTTCGGGATCGGGGGCCAAATGCAGGTAGGTGAACAAAACTTGCCCCTTGCGCAGCATTTTGCATTCCTGGGGCTGCGGCTCTTTCACCTTGACGACCATCTCGGCCTGGGCAAATACCTCTGCAGCGGTAGCCACAATCTTCGCGCCCGCCGCCACATAAGCCGCGTCGTCGCGACCGATGCCAACACCGGCGTTAGTTTCCACCAATACGGAATGGCCGCGGCTGACCAACTCGCGTACATTAGCGGGGGTCATGCCAACGCGGCTCTCAAAATTTTTAATTTCTTTGGGTACACCAATAAGCATTTTACGTTCCCCGAAGCGGTTACCCGCCGAAGAATAAACCCGGCGTGGCCGCGAATGGCGCCTACAAATGCGAGACAACGGGATGTCATCTTGCCTTCAGAATGTCTAATATATTTTACGGATGCTCGCAAGATGTATTCTATTTTGTTGTTTTTGGGCTTTTTGCCTTTATTTATGTATAATATGTTTTACGCTTAACGAGGAGGCGGGAATTCATGGAAAACGACATCGGCACGCGGCTGAAGGCCTTAAGAACCATGTACGGCCTATCGCAGCGCGAGGTTGCCAAACGCGCTGGCGTGACCAACAGCACCATCTCGCTGATTGAACAAAACCGCGTCAGCCCATCCATCGATTCGTTAAAAAAAGTCTTGGATAGTTTTTCGATCTCGCTGATCGATTTTCTCACCATGGACATGGAATCGGACGACAAAATCTTTTTTTCAAATGACGAACTGATCGAGTTTTTTGAAAACGGCGCGCACCTCAAACTGGTCGGCGCGAACCGCAAAGACCGCAAGCTGCGATTTTTGCATGAACGCTATGAAGTCGGCGCACATTCAGGCAAAGAAATGCTCACCCACAACAGTGAAGAAGCGGGCATCGTCATCAAGGGCGAACTTGAACTGACGGTGGGCCAGCGCACCAGCATTTTGAAAGCCGGCGATTCCTATTACATCCACAACTCCATCCCCCATCGCTTCAAGAACATCGGCAAGGGCGAGTGCATCGTCGTCAGCGCTGCCACCCCGCCCAGCTTTTAACCACCCCTTTCATTTTCGGTGATCCTCATGTCCCTTTCCTACACTGAACGCGCCCGGCAATTGGCCCTGCCCAGCAAGCTGTTCATCCACGGCAAAACGGTCGACGCCGCCAACGGCAAAACGTTTGAGTGCATCAATCCCGGTACCGGAGAGACCCTCGCCCACATCGCCGAAGGCGACGCGGAAGACATTAACCGCGCGGTTGCTTCGGCACGCCAAGCGTTTGAAAGCGGCGCATGGTCGAACTTACCCCCTAAGGTGCGCAAAAAAGTCCTCATCCGCTTGGCCGATTTGATGATGGAACACCGAGAAGAACTCGCCTTGCTGGAGACTCTGGATGTCGGCAAGCCCATCAGCGACAGTTTGAGCGTCGACGTGCCATCGTCGGCCAGCTGCATGCGCTGGTACGGCGAAGCGTGCGACAAGGTATACGACGAAGTCGCCCCCACCGGGCCGAACGCGTTCGGCACCATCACCCGCGAAGCCATCGGCGTGGTTGCTGCCGTAGTACCATGGAATTTTCCGCTGTTAATGGCGTGCTGGAAACTCGGCCCCGCATTGGCGGCAGGCAATTCGGTCGTGCTCAAACCCGCCGAACAATCTCCGCTCACTGCGCTACGTCTGGCCGAACTGGCCTCTGAAGCGGGGCTGCCCGACGGCGTGCTCAATGTGGTGTCCGGCTTCGGCCCTACAGCGGGGCGCGCACTGGGCCTGCACAAGGATGTAGACTGCCTAGCCTTCACCGGCTCAGGCGAAGTCGGCAAGCTGTTCTTGCAGTATTCCGGCCAGTCCAACATGAAACGTGTATGGCTGGAATGCGGCGGCAAAACGCCCAACATCGTATTCGACGATTGCAAGGATCTGAAAAAAGCAGCCGAAAGCGCCGCCATCGGCATCTTTTATAACCAAGGCGAAGTATGCACCGCCGCATCGCGCCTGATCGTACAAGACACCATCAAAGACGAATTTTTGGATGAACTGCTCAAGGTCGCCGCCACGCTGCAGCCGGGTGATCCGCTCGATCCCGAGACGCGCATGGGTGCTTTAATCGAAGAAAAACACATGAACCGCGTGCTCGATTACATTGATGTGGGCAAAGCCGAGGGCGCCAAGCTGCTATGCGGCGGCGAACGCGTGTTGCTGAATCAAGGCGGTTATTACATCGCGCCCACGGTGTTCGACGGCGTGAAAAGTTCGATGCGCATCGCGAAGGAAGAAATCTTCGGCCCGGTGCTCTCGACCCTCACGTTCAAGGACGCTGACGAGGCGGTGGCCATCGCCAACGATACCGATTACGGCCTGGCCGCCTGCCTGTGGACCAATGATCTCAACAAGGCCATCACCCTGTCGCGGCGCATCCGCGCGGGCAACATGTGGGTCAACTGCTGGGACGGCGGCGACATGACCATGCCGTTCGGCGGTTACAAACAATCGGGCAATGGCCGCGACAAATCCCTGCACGCGCTCGACAAATATACCGAGCTGAAGGCAACGTGGATCGAGCTGTCCTAACCCCCTTCTCCCCACAAAAAACGCCCCCGTTCGCGGGGGCGTTTTTGTATCGGCGCAGTGCGGCTCAAAGATACCAATCATACTCGCGCTTAGAGATATAATCGCGAAAGCTGGTGACTTCGGCAATTTTGGTGAGGTGATAAATTTCCGAATACCACTCACCAAAATACTTGGGCAGAATTTCAGCTTCCGTAAACGCCGCCAACGCTTCTTCGATGGTGCGCGGAAAACGCTCGTCGGGTTCTGCCCCAGCATTTCCGCTTTGCGATTCGCCGGGATCGATCTTATGGGTGATGCCGTAATGCGCCCCGGCCAATACCGCCGCCAGCGCCAAATACGGATTGGCGTCTGCGCCCGCGACGCGGTGTTCAATGCGTGTATTGGCCTGTTCGCCCAACGGAATGCGAAACGCCAAGGATCGGTTGTTCACGCCCCAGGTCGGCCCCATCGGCACATAGATGTTGAGCATATAACGGCGATACGCATTGATGCATGGCGCAAACACCGCCATGGATTCAAACAACGCTGCTTGCAATCCGCCGATGGCATGGCGCAATAGCGGATTGGCATCCGTATCATCGCCCGCGAACAGATTTTCACCCTTCCCGTCGACCAGGCTCATGTGCATGTGCAAGCCGTTGCCCGCTTGGTTCAAAAATGGCTTAGCCATGAACGTTGCGCGAAACCCGTGCTCCAATGCGACGTTGCGCACCACCCGGCACAGCAGCGCCGCGTGATCCGCCGCCACCACGGCGGAGGCCGTATGTTTCAAGTTCACCTCGAATTGGCCGGCGGCGTATTCGGCGCTGGCGGTATAAGCGGGCACGCCCTGAGCGTGGCAGGTTTTTTCAATGTCGCTCAGCACGGCGGAATAATCTTCAAGTTCTTCCATGCCATAGACCTGGGTGGAGATTTCCCGCTCGCCGGTAGCGGGCGAAATCGGCGCCTGGGGTCTGCCGTCCGGCGTGCGCACGGGGTCGATCAGGTAAAATTCCAATTCCATCGCACACACCGCATGCAACCCATCGGCGCGCAGGATGTTGTCCACCTTTTCAAGGATGTTGCGCGGCTCCAGCATTTCTTTGCCGCCGTTGCTGTCGTCGAACGACACCAGACACTGCGCGGTGGGTTCGTGCGCCCACGGCACCGGCACCAAGGTATTTGGCACGGGAAACATCATGCCGTCCGGATCTCCGTCATCAAAACCCACGCCGCCTGCATTCGAGGTGTTGCCGGTAATGTCCACCACCATCGCTGAATAGGGCATCAACATGCCCTTTTCGTATAGGTGTACTATTTCCGCACGCGGATAACGCTTGCCGCGCATGATGCCGTTGATGTCTTGAAACAGAGCGTCGAGATGCTCGATCTTGGGATGGGACTTCAGGAAAGCTTCCGCTTCCTTGCGCGCGTCGGCGCGTTTTGGGGAGGTCATGGAGGTACTCCAGTTGGGTTGGTCTTAAATTATGGCGCCGAAGAGGCGAGCATTTCATCCTTGGCGCGTTGTGCTTCACGGCGCTTATGCAACACCGACGTAATCACCACGCCCACGGCGACGATACCGATGAGAATGGTTGAAATGGCGTTGATTTCAGGCGTCACGCCCAAACGCACCATGGAATAGATTTTCATCGGCAGCGTCGTCGCGCCAGGCCCGGTGGTAAAGCTGGCGATCACCAGATCGTCCAGCGACAGAGTGAACGACAACAACCATCCTGATGCCACGGCAGGCATGATGACAGGCAAGGTAATCACAAAAAACGTCTTAAGCGGCGTACAGCCTAAATCCATCGCCGCTTCTTCGATAGAACGATCGAACGAGGTCAAGCGCGATTGCACCACCACCGCCACGTAACACATGGCGAAGGTGGTATGCGCCAGCGTGATGGTCCACATGCCGCGATCAAGCGAAATGGCCACGAACATCAACAACAACGACAACCCGGTGATGACTTCAGGCATCACCAAAGGCGCATAGATCATGCCGTTAAACAGCGTGCGACCGCGAAAGCGCCCAAACCGCGACATGGAAAAACCCGCCATGGTGCCCAAAATCGTGGCCATGGTGGACGCCATGGCCGCCACCTTCAACGTCACGGTAGCAGCGCCAAGAATACCTTCGTTTTGCAACAGCGAACCGTACCACTTGGTAGAGAATCCCCCCCACACGGTAACTAGACGCGATTCATTGAAGCTATAGAGAACCAACAACAAAATCGGAATGTAGAGAAACGAAAACCCGACGATGATAGAGGTTTTGTTGAACCAGGACCATTTGCTAATCATCATCGTCCCCTAATTCAACTGCGCTTCGCGCTTGGCTTGAAGGCGCTGAAACCACACGATCGGCACCACCAGCAGCAACAGCAAGACCACCGCCACCGCCGAAGACAACGGCCAATCGCGGTTGTTGAAAAATTCCGCCCACAGCGTCTTGCCAATCATCAAGGTGCTCGACCCGCCCAACAGATCGGGGATCACAAATTCACCCACCGCCGGAATGAACACCAAAAAACATCCCGCGATGATGCCGGGCATCGCCAACGGAAAGGTAATTTTCCAAAACGCCTTAAAAGGCGTGCAGCCAAGGTCCGCTGCCGCTTCCAGCAACGAGATATCCATTTTTTCCAAATTGGCGTAGAGCGGTAAAATCATGAACGGCAGGTACGAATACACGATGCCGATATAGACCGCGATGTTGGTATGCAAAATGATCAACGGCTCGTCGATCACCCCCAACCACGTCAAAAACATATTGAGAAACCCTTCGGGTTTCAAGATGCCGATCCAGGCGTAGACGCGGATCAAGAACGACGTCCAAAACGGCAAGATCACCATCATCATCAACGGCAACCGCCATGGCCGAGGCGCGCGCGCCATACCATAAGCAATGGGGAAACCGACCATGAGCGTCAGCATGGTCGAAACGATGGCGATCTCCAAACTGCTGACGTAAGACTTCCAGTACAGATCGTCTTGAAACAAGAGGCTGTAATTTTCCAAGTGCAGCGTAATCTGAAGATACCCGTCCTCCGCCATCTCATAGAGCGGCGCATAGGGCGGCATCGCGATAAGGATTTCCGAGAAACTAAGTTTGAAGACAATCAGAAACGGCGCCAGAAAAAACGCCAGCAACCACAAATAAGGCACAGCAACGGTCAATGAACGGCTCTGAATGCCAAAAACGCTGCACAGCCCCGCCGCCCAGCGGTATGGCGGGCATTCGCGCACAAAACGCAATACACCACTACCATGGAGGGGTTGGCTCGTCACTTTCACATCCAATTGATCCGGCAGCATGGTCTCGCCCCCACTCAGGCCAACAGCACCACCGCCGCGTCGGGGGACCAGGTGACATAGACCTTGTCTTCCCACGTGATGGTGCGTTCGGTTTCGCGCTTGCGGTTGGTTTGCGCCACGGTAACAATGCTTTTGTCTTCGAGGCGGACATGAAATACCGACAATTTTCCCAGATAGCCGATATCCCATACCACGCCGCTTAAACAGTTGACCGAGGTATCGGCGGGTGGAGTCAGACTGACCACCATTTTTTCAGGCCGGATGGCGACCCACGCGATTTCACCCGGCGCGGCATTGACGCTGCGTCCCGTTTGTACTGGCGCATCAATTCCTACCACATTCAAACGCGCCCTATCGGGCAGAACCTCAGCGATGCGGCTTTCCATAATGTTGACGTCGCCGATGAATTGAGCCACCAAACGGGAATTGGGATATTCGTAAATTTCGCTGGGTGTCGCCACCTGTTCTACGCAACCGTGGTTCATCACCGCGATACGCGACGACACGGTCATCGCTTCTTCCTGGTCGTGGGTAACGATAATGAAGGTCACACCCAACTTTTCTTGAATGTTCATCAGTTCGAACTGAGTTTCTTCGCGCAGTTTTTTATCCAACGCGCCCAACGGTTCGTCGAGCAGCAAAATCTTAGGTTTCTTCGCCAAGGAACGCGCCAGCGCCACACGCTGCTTTTGTCCGCCGGACAATTGCTCGGGTTTGCGCTTGGCGAACTTGTTCAACTGCACCAGATTGATCATGCGCTCTACGCGCTCGGCGATGTCGGCTTTGGGCAGATGATCTTGTTTAAGGCCGAAGGCGATGTTTTGTTCCACGGTCATATGCGGAAACAACGCGTAAGACTGAAACATCATGTTCACCGGGCGTTTGTGCGGTGGCACGGTCGACATGTCTTCGCCATCGATGATGATGCGGCCCGTGGACGGCATCTCAAATCCCGCCAACATACGCAACAGCGTGGTCTTGCCACAGCCCGACGGCCCTAATAGGGAATAAAATTCCCGCTCGTAGATATCGAGAGAGATGTTGTCTACAGCGACAAAACTGCCGAATTTCTTGGTGACCCCCTCGATACGAACGAACGGCTTGGCGCCCGGTTCATTCCACGGCGCCCACACTTTTCGTGCTTGTGAACTCGCCTCAGCCATAAATCTAGACCTTTCAAAAGCAGAAGTGAAAAGACCGTCCCACGATCAGGTGGGACGGTCTTTCCTAAAAAGTCTTACTGGCCACTTTTCACGCGGGTCCAACTGCGCGTAAGCGCACGCTGCGCATCCGCGTCGTAGGGCGTAATGGTGAACAGTTTTTTCATCGTCTCATCCGTCGGATAGATGCTGGGATTGTCGATCACCGCCTTATCCAGCAACGCCTGAGACGCCTTGTTGCCGTTGGCGTACTGAACATAGTTGGATGCCTTGGCGATCACGTCGGCGCGCATCATGTAGTTGATGAAGGTATGCGCATTATCCGCGTGCGGCGCATCGGCAGGAATGGCCATCATGTCGAACCACATGAACGCACCTTCCTTCGGAGCAGAGTAACTGACTTCAACGCCATTGTTAGCCTCAGCCGCGCGGGCCGCTGCCTGGAACACGTCACCCGACCAGCCCACAGCGATACAGATGTCGCCGTTGGCCAACGCGTCGATGTATTCCGACGAATGGAATTTACGAACGTACGGACGCACTGCCATCAACGCCGCTTCAGCCTTGGCGATGACTGCGGGATCTTTGGTATCGGGATTTTCGCCAAGATACGCGAGAACGGAGGGAAGAATTTCCTCGGCGGCGTCCAGCATATAGATGCCGCAATCGGCAAACTTGGCCGCCACTTCCGGCTTAAACACCAACTCCCATGAGTTGACGGGCGCGTCAGCCATGCGCTCAGTCACCATCTTCACGTTATAACCGATACCGGTGGTACCCCACATGTAATTGACGGCATGTTCATGGTTCGGATCGTAGGTGCTGGTGCGATCTAGCACCACGTCCCACAGATTGCCCCAGTTGGTGAGTTTGGCTTTGTCTAGCTTGCCAAACACGCCGGCCTGAATCTGGCGAGCCAAAAACTGTGCAGAAGGCACCACCACGTCATAACCCGAACCACCGGCCAGCAACTTGGTTTCCAAAACGTCGTTGGAATCGAACACGTCGTAAACGACCTTAATGCCGGTTTCGGCCTCAAAATCCTTCAACACCTGGTCGTCGATGTAATCGGACCAGTTGTAAACGTTCACAACCTTGTCTTCGACCTTAACCTCGGCAGGAGCTTCGACTTTGGCTTCGGTTTTGACTTCGGGTTTAGCTTCAACTTGTTCTTCTGCGGGTTTGCCCATCATAAAGAAAGCCAAAGCCGCGACGGCGATCGCCGCGACGGCAGCGACCAAAATTTTACCTAACGTGCTCATCCTTATCCCTCCAACTGGAACTGAAACTGAAATTCAACGAATGCGAACCGTAGCTTCCCCAAATAAAGCCCTAAATTCAAGCCTATATGACGCCCACATCCCGGGCAGTCATATCTAGACACATTTTAGCCTTCTCGAACAATTCGTCTACCTCATCTCGCGAAATGACCAAAGGCGGCGAAAGCAGCATCGCATCGCCCGTGGCGCGCATGATGATATTGTTTTCAAAACAATGGTTTCGACAAATTAGGCCGGTTTTGCCGACGGGGTCGAAACGCTCCCGGGTTTTTTTGTTTTTCATCAATTCCATGCCCGCAATCAGGCCGCGACCGCGCACGTTGCCGACCAAGGGGTGATCGCCCAACTCGCGCACTTTCGCCTGAAAATACGGGCCGATGTCCTTTTTTACCCGTTCGATCACGCCTTCGTCGCGCAAGATTGAAATATTGGCATGCGCCACCGCCGTTGCAACCGGGTGACCGGAATAGGTGTAACCATGATAAAACTCGCCCGTCGGCG
Organism: Rhodospirillales bacterium; assembly: GCA_024653965.1. Taxonomy (GTDB): domain Bacteria; phylum Pseudomonadota; class Alphaproteobacteria; order Rhodospirillales; family Magnetovibrionaceae; genus JANLGW01. The sequence continues at coordinate 27,790 of JANLGW010000063.1, read as the reverse complement.
CAATGGCATCCACGATGTGTTGACGCACCATCACGCCGGAAATGGGCTGATAACCCGACGACATACCCTTGGCCATGGTCATCATATCCGGCTCGAAGCCGAACGACTGACAGCCGAACCATTCGCCGGTGCGGCCAAATCCGCAAATGACTTCGTCGGAAATGAGCAAGATGCCGTATTTACGGCAAATGCGCTGGATTTCCGGCCAATAACTGTCGGGCGGCACAACCACACCACCGGCGCCCTGGATCGGCTCGCCGATAAATGCCGCCACGGTGTCGGGGCCCAGCTCTAAGATTTTGTCTTCCAACTGACGCGCCGCCAGCAGACCGTATTCGTCCGGGTCCATGTCGCCAGCATTAATGTACCAGTGCGGCTGATCGATATGCGCAAAGCCCGGATATGGCAGGGGGCCTTGTTTGTGCATTCCGCCCATGCCGCCCAAACACGCGCCGATGACGGTGCTGCCGTGGTAACCGTTGTTCCGACCGATGATGGTTTTACGTTTAGGTTCGCCTTTGACATCCCAATAGCGCCACACCAGACGCACCACGGTATCGTTCGATTCCGAACCGGAGCAGCCGTAAAACACATGGTTCATGCCCTCGGGCGTAACTTCGGCCAGCAAGCTGGCCAGCGCCGTGGCGGGCGTGGTGGTGGTCATAAAAAAGGTGTTATAGAACGCCAACTCGCTCATCTGCTTGGTGGCCACCTCGATCAATTCCTTGCGGCCATAACCTAAGTTCACGCACCACAGACCCGCCATACCGTCGATGATCTTATTGCCTTCGCTGTCCCAGATATAGACGCCCTCGCCATGGGTGATCACGCGCACGCCCTTGGCGTTCAACTGAGCAATGTCGGTGAACGGGTGCAGGTGATGGTCGCGATCTTCGCGCTGCCATTCACTGGTGCTGTTGAAAACGAGGTTCATTCTTAGTTTCCTTAACGGTTAGACATTCAACAACAAGTGTTCGCGTTCCCACGAACTGATCACGCGGTCATAAGTTTTGAGTTCATGGCGTTTGACGACACAGACCAAATCCACAAACCGTTCACCCAAAATGGCGCGGATTTTTTCATTTTCTTCAAAGCGATTGAGCGCATCCATGAGGTGCTGCGGCAGTCGTTTCGGCAGCACGTAAGCGTTACCTTTTTTCGGCGCGGTCGGCTTCAATTCTTCAATCATGCCCAAATAACCGCAAGCCAGCGTGCCGGCAATCGCCAGATAGGGGTTCACATCGGCGCCGGGGATACGGTTTTCCACCCGCCGTTCCGCCGCACCGGAGCGCGGAACGCGCAATCCGCAACTGCGGTTATCGATACCCCAGTAGGTATTGATCGGCGACTCTTCGTAAGTAAACCGACGATACGAATTCACGTTGGGCGCAAACAACGGCATCATCGCCGACGCATATTTTTGCAGCCCGGCGAGGAACGACAAAAACATTTCGCTGTTTTCACCATCACCATCGGCAAAGATATTGGTGCCCGTCTTGGTGTCATAAATACTTTGATGAATGTGCAGCGCGCTGCCCGGCTCGTTCTGCATGGGCTTGGCCATAAAGGTCGCGAATACACCATGGTTGATGGCGGTCTGGCGCACGGTGCGTTTGAACAAAAACACCTGATCGGCCAGTTCCAACGCATCGCCATGCAGGAAGTTTACTTCCATCTGCGCGACGCCGCCTTCGTGATTGAGCGTATCGATGTCCAGCCGTTCGGCTTCGCAATAGTCGTAGACGTCTTCAAAAATGGCGTCAAATTCGTTGGCGGCATCAATGCCAAAAGCCTGACGGCCCGTTTCCGCGCGCCCCGAACGCCCGACCGGCGGTTCCAGCGGATAATCCGGGTCGACGTTGGTCTTCACCAGATACATCTCGACTTCCGGAGCAACCACGGGGCGCCAGTCTTGTTCGTCAAACAAATTCAGCACCCGGCGCAGCACATGGCGGGCGGAAATTTCCACCGGTTTGTCGTTGTGATAGGTACAGTCGCAGATCACCTGAGCCGTCGGCTCGGTATACCACGGCACGGGACGCATCGTATTGGCGTCGGGGCGCATGGTCACGTCGATATCGATCACCGACACCAGATCGTCGGCATCGTCATCGGGGAAATCCCCGGTTACGGTCTGGGTGAACATGCTTTCCGGCATACGATGGGAATCGGATTCAATGCCCTTGAGAAATTTCTCGGTGGGCAGAATCTTGCCACGCGCAATGCCCGACAAATCAGGTACCAGACACTCGACCTCGGTAATACGGTGCTCGGCGCACCACTCGGCCATGTTGATGTTAACGGTAGGTTCGTTGTCGCTCATAACACACTTCACACGTTTCGTTTGTTGGCGCGTTCTCGGCAAGCTTCGGCGAACTTGGCAAAAATGGCGCGTGAAAATTCATTTTCCATAACCTTCCATTCGGGATGCCACTGCACCCCTAAAGCGAAAGTCTTGGCCCCCTTGACATGAAAAGCCTCGATCAATCCGTCCGGCGCTACCGCTTCGATTTCCAGCGTATCCGCCAGCCGCTCGACCCCCTGGCCGTGCAACGAGTTGACCATAACCTGGGTCGTGCCTGCAATCGCCGCGAGCCTGCCGCCGGGTGTCAGATTCACCGGATGAACGGGGCCATAATAAACATCGGGTGTTTTGGTCCGATCTTCGCGGTGATCCATAAGACCGGGAACCTGATGGACCTTTTGGTGCAAGGTGCCGCCCAACGCCACGTTCATTTCCTGATAGCCCCGGCAGATGGCGAACAAAGGCACACCATGTTCGATCGCGGCGCGGATCAACGGCAGCGTCGTCGCATCACGCTTCGGATCATGCAAGGTGCCCATTTCACTGGGTGAACCGCCATAATGACGGGGCTCGACATTGGAAACGCTGCCCGTCAGGTACAATCCATCGCACATTTCCAGCACGTCTTCGGCCCCCAGAGCATCGCCCAACGCGGGCAACAGCACCGGCATTACGCCGCAGGCCCTAACCAGGCCGTCGACGTATTTGTCGTTCACACAATAATAGTCGAAGCCGCCAATGTCCTTGACGCAGGTGGAGACGGCAACGATGGGCTTGGAGCGCATGATACAGCTCTTGTCTCAGCTCAGGCCGTTAAAGCCCTGGGTGATGATTATTTTCAACACTAACACGGTGTATCCGACCCGACAAGGGGGCTAAAGAAAGCCGAAAGACCCTCATAATCTTGTTATTATGCCTTGCAAAATAAAGGGTATCGACAAAATTTTGCTTTTTCTCGCGTTGTTCCGTGAAATTTTGCGAAACTCGGTTATTACGAATATAATGGACAATGCCCTTGACAGTCGACGCACTCACGGGGGCATAGTCTCCGTGATAAGAAACGATTTTACCATACAGGTTACCCCTTGAGCACCATCCACAACGCCCACCACGCCGATTCTTACTACGCCGCTTCGGCCCATGGCGCGCCTGAACACGCGCCGCTGCAAGAGGCGGTCACCTGTGACGTCTGCATCGTCGGCGCGGGCATTACCGGGCTTTCGGCGGCGCTGCATCTGGCGGAACGCGGTTACAACGTCGTGGTGCTTGAAGCCCATCAGGTGGGCTGGGGCGCTTCGGGGCGCAGCGGCGGCCAGGCCATCGTCGGTTTCAACAAGGGTATTCGCTACCTACAAAACCTGATGGGCCGTGAAGACACACGCAAACTTTGGGATATGAACGTCGAAGCACGCGATTTATTGAAAGATACCGTGGCCCGGCACAACATCCAGTGCGACTTAAAATGGGGCCACCTGCATATGGCCATCAAACCGCGTCACATGCGCGATTTGGTCGAAATGAAGGAAGAACTGGAAGACGAAGTCGCCTACCCCGGCTTGCAACTGCTGGGCAAAAACGAAGCGCACCAGCGTGTCGGCAGTGAAAAATACATCGGCGCGCTTTACGATTCGGGCAGCGGCCACCTGCATCCGCTGAACTACACCTTAGGGCTAGCGGAAGCGGCGGTGCGCGCGGGCGTCAAGATTTTTGAACACACCCCCGCCACGCACATCGCCCAAGACGAAAGCCCCGTCATCACCACGCCTAAGGGCCGGGTGACGTGCAAGCACCTGATTTTATGCGTCAACGCCTATGTGGGCCAGTTAGAGCCACCCCTCGCGTCCAAAATCATGCCCGTCGGCACCTTCATCGTCGCCACCGAACCCTTAAGCGACGATCTGGCGCGCAGCGTCATCCGCGACGACGACGCGGTGGTGGACATCAATTTCGTGCTCAATTATTGGCGACTTTCCGCCGATAAACGCATGCTGTTTGGCGGGCGCGTGAGTTATTCCGGCTTGGTGCCGTTCGATCTCAAACAAACCATGGGGCGCACCATGCGGGACGTCTACCCGCAGTTGGGCGACACTAAAATCGACTATGCCTGGGGCGGCAACGTGGCGATCACAGTCAACCGCCTGCCGCATTTTGGACGTTTGGGCAAAAACGTCTATTTCGCCCACGGTTATTCTGGCCACGGCATTTTGCACACCGGGCTGGCGGGCAAATTGATCGCCGAAGCGGTGCAAGGCACGGCGGAGCGCTTCGACGTGTTTGCGCGCATTCCGCATATGTCGTTCCCCGGCGGCGCGCTGATGCGCAAACCCGCGCTGGTGCTGGCAATGGCCTACTTCAAGCTGCGCGACCTTCTTTAGGCTTTTCATTGGGCGAAAACTCGGCCACTCTTTTGCAAGTTCAAATAACAGAGACGGCGCCATGTCAAACGAAGACACCGGAGATCAGGCATTTTTGAAAAACGACCCCCTGGGCCGTTGGCCGGAGCTCACCCACGCGGGCGCGCTGAGCTTCCTTAGACGCAAGTACAGCCGCGATCTTAAAGGCATCGACGTCGCCGTCAGCGGCATCCCCTATGACGGCGCGGTAACCTACCGCTCCGGCGCGCGGCTGGGTCCACGCGCCATTCGCGCGGCATCGGTGCAGTTGGCCGAACTGAAGGCCTTTCCCTTCGGTTTTGATCCGTTTGCGACCTTAGCGGTGGCGGATATGGGCGATTGTTTCGTCGATCCGCACTACCCCGAAGTCGTCATCCCCACCATCGAGGCGCACATTGCGAAGATTCTTGCCGCCGGGGCCTCGCCGCTGTCGCTGGGCGGGGATCACTTCGTCACCTATCCGATTTTGCGCGCCATGGCCAAACACCACGGCCCGGTGGCGTTGCTGCATTTCGACGCCCATCCCGATACTTGGCCCGACGACGGCAAACGCCTAGATCATGGCTCGATGTTTTTGCGCGCCAAGAATGAAGGGCTGCTCAAGGTCGAACATTCCATGCAGGTGGGCATCCGCACGTACAACGATTCCGACTTTGGTTTCGATATCCTCACCGCGCCGTGGGTACACCGTAACGGCGTGGATGCGGCCATCGACGCCATTGTGAAGCGGGTCGGCGACGCAAAAGTCTATCTGACGTTCGACATCGACTGCCTCGATCCGGCCTTCGCACCCGGCACCGGCACACCGGTGGCTGGCGGCTTAAGCTCGGCCCAGGCGCTGGATATCGTGCGCGGGCTGGGGGCTTTGAACTTCGTCGGCATGGACGTGGTCGAAGTGGCGCCCGCTTACGACGTGTCCGAAATCACCGCCATCGCCGCCGCCACCTTGGCGCACGATTATCTCTGCCTGCTCGCCGAAAAGAAGGGGGCTAAACGCAAACCCGTCGGACGGCTGCGTTGAACCCAGGACTGCTCGGACTGATCGCGGCGCTGTGCTGGGGAACGGGGGATTTCGCCGCCCGTTTCATGACCCGCGCCATTGGTGCGGCGCAAACCTTAATGATCATTTCCGCCGTCGCCGCCATCGGTTTGGCGCCCGAGGTGATGAGCCGCGACCTTTCTGCGCTGTGGAACCCGACAACCCTGATGCTCACCGTGCTGGCGGGGCTCAGCACGGCGGCGGGCGCGGTGTTGCTGTATAAATCTTTGGAACGCGGGCCGATGGGCGTGGTCGTGCCGATGACGTCGAGTTATCCGCTGCCGTTGGTTTTAGTGGTCATGGCCATGGGCGAATTGACCCTGACGGTGCCGCTCGCCGCCGCCATGGCCGCCACCTTAGGCGGCGTGTGGATCGTGGCGCGTAGCGGACACCGGGCGAACTATCACGCCGACCATGCCCAAGGCTCCATCGGCCACAGCATGATGCTGGCCGGCTCGGCGGCGGTGATCTTAGCCTTCGCCATCTTAATCACCGAAGCCGCCGTCAGCCGCGCCGGAGAAGTCGAGGTCATCTGGCTGACGCGCGTGGTGGAACTGCTGGTCCTCGCCTTCGCCATCACCCTGCGCCGCCAATTTAAGGGCGTATCTGGGCGCATGTGGGCCTTGCTGATCGTCATGGGGGTGGTCGATACCATCGGTTTCCTCGCCCTGTTTTCCGCCCACGGCACCGGCGATACGACCATCGCCGCCATCGCCAGTTCGGCCTACGGGGTGGTCACGGTGGGACTGGCGCGACTGGTCTTAAAAGAACCAGTAAAACCGCTGCAATGGCTGGGGTTCGCCATCGTCATCGGCGGCGCAAGTTCGTTGACGATGCTGTCGAGCTAAAAATTGGCCCTAGAAACTGGGCGGCGTGCAGGCGGAAACTATTTCGCATTCATCCTCACCGACGTTGCGAAAACGGTGGGGAATACGGGAATCGAAACTGTACGCATCCCCCGCACGAAGCACACGCTTTTGTGTGCCCACGGTCAGTTCCACCCGGCCCTTAAGCACCACGCCGCCCTCCTGAGCGTCATGGCGCAGCATGGCCTTGCCGGTATCGGCCCCAGGTTTCATGCGTTCGTGAAGAATTTGCAACGTGCGGCCCCGCAAATCCGCGCCGACCTGACGGTATGAAATGCGCCCGCCACCAATTTCCACCAGTTCGTCGGCGATAAAAAACACCTTCTGCTCCGCTTCTGCCGTCATGGCAAAAAAATCCGCCAACGACACCCCTAAACCATCCAACACACCCTTCAAGGTCCCCACCGAAGGATTGGTGCGGTTGCTTTCGATCAGCGAAATCATGGCGTTGGTGACGCCGCTTTTCACCGCCAGTTCACGCTGCGACAGGCCTGCCGCCTTGCGCAAGCGGCGCAGCCGCGCGCCGATTTCAACCGGTTGTGCATTGTTTTGCGCCATGCCCACCTCCCGTTAAATATATTGTATTTTATGACTTATAAATTACGCAGTTTCAATAAGTTACTATTTTATAAGAAACCATATTCGCAAAAATATTAATCATGTTACCGTGAGCCTCAAATCCTTCACGGAATCTGCCCGGAGCCTGCCATGTCGAACCCGACGCCTACGCCCAACGATCTTGAAGCCTATTGGATGCCGTTTACGGCCAACCGTCAGTTCAAAGCAGCACCTCGTCTGTTCGTGGCGGCAAAAGACATGCACTACACCACCCACGACGGCCGCCAGGTGTTGGACGGTACGGCGGGGCTGTGGTGCTGCAACGCAGGCCATGGCCGCCGCCCCATCGTCGAGGCGATCCAAAAACAAGCCGCCGAGATGGACTACGCGCCATCCTTCCAAATGGGCCATCCCGGCCCGTTCGAGCTGGCCAACCGCTTGGTTGAACTTTCGCCCGCCGACTTGAACCACGTGTTCTTCACCAATTCCGGCTCGGAAAGCGTGGATACCGCGTTGAAAATCGCGCTGGCCTATCACAAGGCCAAAGGCGAAGGTTCACGCACCAAGTTCATCGGCCGCGAAAAGGGCTATCACGGCGTCGGTTTCGGCGGCATTTCGGTGGGCGGCTTAGGCACCGTTCGCAAACAATTCGCCTCGCAGTTGCCGGGGGCGGATCATCTGCCGTTTTTTTATAACCGCGCGACCATGGGCTTTTCCAAGGGCGAACCGCAAACCGGGGCCGAAGCGGCGGACGCGCTGGAAAGCCTGGTGACGCTGCACGATGCCTCCACCATCGCCGCCGTCATCGTCGAACCGATGGTCGGCTCGGCGGGTGTCTACGTCACGCCTAAGGGCTATTTGAAGCGGCTGCGCGAGATTTGCGACAAACACGGCATCTTGCTGATTTTCGACGAAGTCATCACCGGTTTTGGCCGCTTAGGCTCCGCCTTCGCCGCCACCCACTACGGCGTGCAGCCCGACCTGATCACCACCGCCAAGGGCTTAAACTCGGGCACGGTGCCGATGGGCGCGGTGTTCGCCCATGACCGCATCCACGATGCCATCGTCAACGGCGCGCCGGAAAACTCGATCGAACTGTTCCACGGTTACACCTATACCGCCCACCCGCTTGCGGTGGCGGCGGGGCTGGCGGCGCTCAAACTGTACAAAGACGAAGACCTGTTCAAACGCGCCGCCGATTTGGCGCCCTATTGGCAAGAAGCCATCCACAGCTTCAAAGACGCGCCGCACGTGGTCGATATCCGCAACACTGGCTTGGTCGGCGGCATCGAATTGGAACCGCGCCCCGGCAAACCGGGTACCCGCGCTTATGACGCCTTCGTCAAGGCGTATGCCAAGGGATTGTTAGTGCGCACCACCGGCGAAGTCATCGCGCTCAGCCCGCCGCTGATTATTTCTAAGGCGCAGATTGACGAGCTGTTCTCGATCCTTCGCGACGTCCTCAAAGACACACCGTAACTCAACTCTAAAATTCGGGCCTCCCCGCCCAGAGCGGACCTCCCCAGCACGCTCGACAAAACAAAGCCTCCACAAGCTCAACGCCTGCGGGGGCTTTGAATTTTCTAAACATCGGTTTAATCGCTAAAAAAACATCACCCCCACAAAGACAGCTCCGCCGGCAAACAAACTCACAAAATTATTCAATGCGCTTAACAAAAGCGTTTGTTTGAAGGAAAGCATCTGTTTGCAGAAATGATAAATGAAGTACGTTTCAAAGAGGACCGCAAAGAGCTCAAAAATCGCGATGACGATCAATTCCGGCAAGTCGATCAGCGGAAACAAAAACCAAACCGCTGGCAAAGAGAGGACATTTGCCCCAAGCACGTAAAGCAGGATCTTTTTTCTGGGAAGCTTCTGCGCCGTGACGAAGATCCAAGTGACCAGCATCTCGAAGAATATCGTGAGCAGAAATGCCCCAACAAAATCTGGAATGCGGATTGACGCCCAAAGAGAAGTTGTCTCGTTTATTGTGGCCGAACCATCCGCCGATAATTCGACCCGGTAACGGCTGGCAAAGTTTTCTCTTGTGATTTTGTCGGTAACGAAGGTCTTGTCCAAACTCGGAATGTATACCGCCAGCCTGAATTCACTGGGCGGAAAATAACTAAACTGACAATGACTTTCGCTGCATGATCCACCCCATGCCATGGGCGCAGGCTGCCAATAACATTGAGCGTCAGCGTCAAATCTGCTGATTCTCAATTGCGCGACAGTATCTTGGTCCTGCTCGATTTCGTTCTGTACAAGCTCTTGATCATAACAACCCAGCATTTTTGCGCCGAAGCTGGTATCGGCAATTTTTTGATGATTATAAACAAGATCGATATCGACCGTTGGTTTTGGCCCCAAATCGGCTTTTGCACCACTGGACAAACAGAGCAACACCACGAGGGCGGCGCACACAACAAAAAGGTGTTTTTTCATCTTAGCCAATCTGCAATCCGTCTTTCTGTGCGCAAGACCGTAAAGATGAAAACCGTCATTTACCCACCTTAAAATTGAGCGGTGCCACCACCCGTCCGTAAACCTCATTTAAGACCTGCGCAAGTCCGGTGTAGACGGCCAATGCGCCGCACAGCAGACCTTCAAAACCGGCGATGGTTTTAATCAAAACATTGCCGGTGAGATCACCGATGGCGAGGAGGAAAAACAGCACGGTCAGGGTCAGAAACACGGCTTGAAGGGCTTGGTTGAGTTTGAGCGTGGCGATAAACAACACTGCCGTAAAGATACCCCAGGCCGCCAAATAAGCCGCCATCGCTTCCGGGCCGGGTGCCACACCCAGACCCGCTTTGGGAAGCATGACGATGCCCGCTAGGCTGAGCCAGAAAAAGCCGTAGGAGGTAAAAGCCGTGGTGCCGAAGGTGTTGTTCTTTTTCCACTCCATCATACCGGCCATGACTTGGGCCAGTCCGCCATAAAAAACCCCCATGCCTAAGATCATGGCGTCCAGCGGATACGCGCCCACGTTGGCCAAGTTGAGCAATACGGTGGTGATGCCGAAGGCGCACAGGCCAAGGGGGGCCGGGTTGGCGGTGGTGTCGATCAAGCGGATATTCTGCTCCGTGGGAATGTTCGTCATGACACACCTTTTCAAGTTGTGGGGGGTGGAGCGTTTGTGTCCGTTCGCTTAAACCGAGCGTTCCCAAGGAATCTCCAAAGCAAGCAATCTCCAAAATCGGCGCAATTGTACAACATCACACCGTTTCACCAAGATTTATCGTCTCCACCCGCTCAGGCACAAAAAAGCCCCGGCATCTCTACCGAGGCCTTTTGAAATAAGGGTGCCCGGGGGCGGATTTGAACCATTGTCATTCGTCCCGAGCCAGCGCAAGATTTGATGAACGACACCTCGTTACCCCGTGCTGGAGAAGCGACCCATGAGCGTTGAACCGTCGACTTTAAAATGGCCCAAAAATTTTGTATGGGGTGCTTCCACCTCGAGTTACCAGATTGAAGGTGCCGTAAAGGAAGATGGCCGCGGCCCCAGCATTTGGGACACGCGCTGCCTCACCAAGGGCAAGATCACCAACGGCGACACGGGTGACGTGGCCTGTGATCACTATCATCGCTACCCCGAAGACATCGCCTTGATGAAGGACATGGGCCTTGATGCCTACCGCTTCTCTGTGGCGTGGCCAAGAATTTTGCCGCGTGGACGTGGAGCCATCAACCCGTTAGGCCTGGATTTCTATGATCGCGTGGTTGACGCCGTGCTCGAAGTCGGCATAGAGCCGTGGCTGTGCCTGTATCATTGGGATCTTCCTCAGGCCCTCATGGATCAAGGGGGATGGATTAACCGCGATACGGCTTATCGGTATGCCGACTACGCCGCCATCGTCGCACACCGCTTCAAGGATCGAGTCAAACATTGGGTAACCTTCAACGAATTTTCGGTGTTCACAATGTTTGGCTACGCCATCGATTGGGGCGCGCCGGGAATTACGGATCGTTCGTCCCACCTGCAGGCCATTCACCATGTCAACCTAGCCCATGGCTTGGGCGTCGACGTCATTCGTTCCACCGTTCCCGGAGCTTCGATTGGGGCCGTGCACAACTGCCAGCCCGTCTTGCCGGAAAAAGACACACCCGAGGACCGGGCCGCGGCCGAACTTCTTAACGAACACTGGAACCTGGCCTTCCCCGATCCGCAAATCTTGGCGCAATACCCGCCGCGCATCGCGCGAGACATCGAACCTTACGTCCAACCCGGCGATATGGCGAAAATCTGTCGCCCGCTGGATTGGTTTGGCCTCAACCACTATGGCCCCATCTTTGCCAAGCACGAGCCAAACTTCCTGTGGGAATTCGGCTGGGGTTCGGCGCCTGAAGACGCCCCCAGGGAAGAGATTGGCTGGCCGATCTTTCCCGACATGTTCCGCGAGGAGCTGCTCACGCTGCATCACCGCTATGGTTTGCCCATCTATATTACCGAAAACGGGTGCGGCGGAGACGACAAGATTGACGAACACGGCATTATCGATGACCCCCGGCGCGTCAAGTATCTTCGCGCCTACATCACGGCCATGCACCAAGCGATGAATGAGGGCGCCGACGTGCGCGGCTACTTCGCATGGTCGTTGCTCGACGCATTTGAATGGGGTTCCGGCTACGCCAACCCATTTGGCCTGATCCATGTCGATTTTAAAACGCTCAAACGCACGCCAAAGACATCGGCAAGGTGGTATGCGGATTTGATCCGTAAAAGCCGCGCCTGATCACCAACGTCTGCGTGAAGCTGCCGAACAGCATCACGCCGTAAAACCGCGAGCGCGCCAACGAACCGTCACGGTCCGCACGTCTTGCGCATGGGGGCCAACACCGATCACAAATCGCCCCGGCTCCCAAACCAGATCAAGGTTCTGGTTGTGAAATTGCAAATCCTGGCGGCTCAGGGTGAACGTGACGGTTTTTGTCTCCCCTGCTTCCAGGCTTATTTTTTGGAACCCTTTTAGCATTTTGCCGGGACGGACCATGCTGGCCACCGGGTCTGTGACATACATCTGCACGACTTCACGCCCTGCCCTACCCCCGGTGTTGGTCACATCGACGCAAACGGTCAGGATCTCGTCATCGCAGGGTTCCGCCTTGTCAACCGTCACCGGTCCATAAGCGAAGGTCGTATAGCTCAAGCCAAAACCGAACGGGAACAAGGGCGTCGACGGGCCATCCAGATAACAACGGGTACTGTATTTGCCCGGGTCTTGTCCCGGATCGCCGGGACGGCCGGTGGTCGGGCGGTCGTATGACAGCGGAACCTGACCGACATGCCGTGGCCACGTGGTGGTCAGCTTGCCGGACGGCGCTCGGATTCCGAACAGCAACTCGGCAACGGCATTTCCGCTCTCGCTGCCGCCAAACCACGACACCAAAATGGCAGGGATGTTCTGGGCCTCCCACGGAAGGGTCAGAGGGCGACCGTTGAGGGTCACCAACACAATCGGTTTGCCCGTCCGGTGCAAAGCCATCAGCAAGTCGCGTTGATTTTCGGGAATGCCGATGTCAAGGCGTGACGCGGCTTCGCCGGACATTTCCGCGGCTTCGCCCAACACCGCCACGACGACGTCGGCGTCTTGCGCCGCGCTGACCGCCTCCGCGATGAGATCTGCGGGCGACCTCGGATCGATGGAAACCTTTGGACCCGCAAAGTTGAGCAACTCAACCATGCGCCGATCCTCCGTCACATTTGCCCCTTTGGCGCATTGAATTCGGACGTCGTCACCGCCAACGTTCCGTATCCCGTCGAGGATCGACACGGCGTGGTCTGGATTTCCCTGGAAACTCCACGGTCCGAGAATATTCCACCGGTCGTCCGCCAATGGTCCGACCACGGCCAGGTTCAGGCCGGACCTTTTCAGGGGAAGCAAATCGCCGTCGTTCTTCAGCAGCACACAGCAATCCGCGGCAACGTCTCTCGCCACGGTGCGATGGCCCGTTGTCAGAATGTCACGGGTCTCCCGTTCTGGATCAAAGCGGGCAAACGGTTCAGCGAACAAACCCAATTTCCACTTGGCTTCTAAAACAGCGCGGCAGGCGCTATCGATTTCGGCCTCCGTAACCCTGCCGGCGGCCAGCGCCTTTTCCAAACGCGTGGTGTAACCATGCCCCATCATGTCCATCTGAACCCCGGCGCGAAGCGCGCGCTCGGTCAGGGTCTGCAGCGGATCATCTTCGTCGATTTGGCCGTTTTCATCGCCCAAGCCGTGCGCGATCATCTCCGGAATGGCGTCGAAGTCTGATACTTTAAGAACCCCGGACAAACATTGCTCCATAAGGTTCCGGTCCGCGTGGGAAGGCAGTCCGTTGAGCGCGGAAAAAGACAGCATCGCCGATCCCGCCCCAGCCTCGACCGCGGCGAGAAACGGCGGCAGATAGATGTCGTGGAGTCTGGCTGGGCTCATGTCGGCGTTGTTATAATCGCGCCCCCCCTCGACCGCGCCGTAACCAACGAAATGCTTAACGCAGGCCATAATGCTGTCGGCAGCCGCAAGATCTTCGCCTTGCAGACCGCGCACCATGGCCTCTGCGACCCGGGACCCCAGATAGGGATCTTCGCCCGCGCCCTCGGCCACGCGTCCCCAGCGCGGGTCGCGCGCGATGTCGACCATCGGCGAAAACGCCCAATTGAGACCGCTGGCGCTGGCTTCGCGCGCGGCGATACGGGCACCGGCTTGAATGTGATCCAAATCCCAGGAACACGATTGAGCCAAGGGTATGGGAAACACGGTCTGATGACCATGGATCACGTCAAAGCCCAGCAACAAGGGAATGCCAAGCCGGGATTCGTGAACGGCAATCTCCTGAATTTGGCGTAAACCAGAAGGCCCATCGACGCCGAAGGTGCAGGGAAACAGCCCGCCCAGCATGCCGCCCACTCGCCCCGCCCGAACGTCGTCTGCCCGTTCGGGGTCGATGGGAACGTTCGACGTCACCAGATTGAGCTGACCCAGCTTTTCGCCCAGCGTCATCTTCGCCATCAGCGCGTCGATAGCCGTTTTCATCGTTTCCTGTTTGTGTGTCGACATCATATTCCTGCGTTCAGGGCCATCCTCTGTCAAATCCTCTAGATGTTTCATCAAGAGTCAAGGGCGGCAACAGCCAACGGTCAGACAAAACCCCCGAAACCAAAAGGTTCCAGGGGTTTGGAATGATGGTGCCCGGGGGCGGCCTATAACAATTCTGCGTTTTCAACGCGTTATGAAAAGGTTTGGGAAATAAACCACGCACCAGAGCGCAGGGGGTTGCACAGCACTTCCCCAAACCCTATTGACCGCTATTAGACCTAAGGCAGACGTCAGAGAGAATTATCGCCAATGTCTGCTTCTGACCGAAAACAGACGGTTTGCACATCTGCCTTAGGATTGCTTCGCGTTTGCGTCATGCTATCATTCGCGAGAGGATGGTGTTTGATATGATCGCATTAGGAGCAATTGGACTGCCTTGTAAGTCCAGACGATGGGCCAGCCGCATAATGCTGATAACCTGTGTTGTGGTGTCCATTGCACCGTACGCATCGGCACGCGCGGACACCCCACGCTTTAACGGGGAAAGTCTGTGTGACTTTTTGAAGAGCACGCAGGCTATGGGAGAAAGCCACACGTACGCGGAAATCCGTGCGCTGTCGCAAGACTTGGAAATATTAGGCAAAGTTCGATCGGCCCTGTCTACCCCATCCCTTACTGAAAAGGTCTTGAAGGAACTGGTCGGCCCTGCCTTTTACAACACCGTTTCGCTGTTTCTTCCTCATCCGACGCCTTGCGACAAAGCTGTCATGAGCCGTGATGCCACCAGCATATTCCGCAAGTATGGTGGGGTTCTGCACAACCTGACGCTCGATGAAGCCCGCCAGCACACCGCGCAAGCGTTGGCACGCCTTCGCAACCAGGCTGAAGCCAGGCGAAACAATCCACTTCTTAGGCTCGGCGAGAAAACATGCTCCTTTGAACACATTGCACCCAACGCACGGATCGTCCCTCTGCTCGGCACGGGTAGAGGCGGCATACAACCGCAATACCATTTTCCTAAAGAACCTCAGGCAACAACGCGCATCGACGTTTTGGTGAAACGGCACCCCTATCCCATTATCTTGGTGTTACGGGGCATATCGCCGAACATCTGGAATTTGGAAATCGAGGACGACGCTGAGTTGGCAGCCGTTTTCGTTATCTCCTACATGTCTCAGGCCGTCGCGAACTTACCCAGTGGAGTTCCCATCGAATTCATGGTTGATCGTCAAGGGTACCGTGAAAGCTGCCGCCCCTTTACTGAAAATCTGACCCGCGCGACCCTCAATGTCAGTGGCCAGCCCGCACCCGAAATGCCGTGGCCGGTGGAGGATTTGAGAGGGGTCCCCATTTATTTCAATAGGGACAAGAATGCTCTCCCTACGCCAAATCGCTTCATCGTTGCACCGAATGGTGCAAGTGCTTCCTCGGAAGATTGGACGCCTCCCCCCATTGTCCGCGACCAGATGCTGGTGATGGGCGAGCTGGCCCATCTCTCCGAGGCTCCACTGGTCGAAGGCATGACGGCAGGGTTTGAGGTGTTGGTGCAACAGGGTAAGGCGCGTCATACCACGGCAGAAGATATCCGTGCCTGGGAAATGAAAGCCGAGGCCGCTTACAAGGATTTGGTCTCCACCAAGCCGCCCTCGCATCACCTGAAGCCCGGCGAAGCCTTTACTGTGCTGGAGCCGATAAAATTACCAACGGCCATGGCCATGCCATCTCCCTATATACAAGCATTTTCCGGATTTGGTGTCAGAATCATTGTGCCCGAAGGCGTTCCCATCCCGGACGATGACGGAAGCGCAAACAGCTATTACTTCATCAAGGACGGGAGCAACTTATGAAACATTCCATCCTTGCGTTTGCGCCTATGATGCTCGGCTGCTGGCTTGCGCTTTTGCCACTGCCCTCGTCCGCGCAGAGCAGCGCTGTAGTATTCGACGCCAGCTCACCCGAAGCGATTAAGACCAGCGCACAAAAGGTCTTAAAAACGATATCTTTGGCGGACGCGGCACGCCTCAGCGAGGATTTGGATTTTTTGGATCTCGAAGCACAACTGCAACAAGGCGGTATGTCGGAGGCAGAGCGAGCCAAGAACCTCTTGCAACCTCGTGAATACAATTACTTTTCCAGAGAATATCAAATGGAGCTAGCAATGCAGGAGGAACTGCGGACCAGAGAAAAAAAGTCTGGCCAAACGCCCCACGTCGAATACAAGCCCACCGATGTCCGCTTCTACGGTGCCTCGGAGCATCGCCTATTCGAATCGGTGGCATCCCTATTGCACGGACAAACCCCGGAAGGCATTCACAAGATGGTTTCCGAGCGTTTAGCCAAGTATGAAAAGCTCCTCCGTCCTAAAAAATCATGCAAGCAAGATTGGGTTGGATCGGACGCTTTCGTCTATGGTCTCGCGCTGCGCAATCCCGCCGAATCATCCGCTTTAAAATTCAAAGATTACCCCTACCAAGTGTCACAGGTTGACGTTGGCATCCCGAGGGGAAATAAGCCGATCTTCTTGGTGCTAATGGCGCGCGAGCCCACTGTTTGGAACATAGCGCTCGATGATGGCGCGAAGTTAGACGGCATTTTGCTGTGGGGGTTTGCTCGCCAGGTAGCCGCGAATGTCCCGCGGGGCGTGCCGGTGCATATGTTCTCAACTAAAGACGGCAACACGCCATGCGGCTATGATTCTTACGTGCACGATGCAGGACCTGACCTGATGGACTTCGATGCTTTTTTCAAAGGCGTGACGGGTCGGTCCCTAGATCGAGTAGACGCTCACAAAGAGGTGGGGCAAATCCGTCTCGCACGCAACTACGACCGCCCCAATGCGCTGGAAGTCACCCTACCCCAAGAAGGGGAAGTAAACATTACCGAACGCTGGGAAGCACCGCGGGTAAAGCCTGATGATGTCATCTCTCAATGGGCTTTTGAAATGCCCGCCGCCCAACAACTTGACTTCGAGCGCTTCCTGAGAACAGCCAGCATCGAGGAACTGGTGCGGCTGGGTTATTTGCGCCCCGCGAAAATGGAAGAGTTTGAATCGGGTTACAGAACGCCTGCGCTTGAAGTCCACCGTGAACGGGCCAAGCACACGACTGGCCTAAAAAACATGGTCATTCAGGTTCCAGCACCCAACGCGCCCTTGTATCGGGTAGCCAAGCCTTTTCCCATTTTAAAGATGCGGACCCCCGTCTCCGGCGGCGCCTCGATATTGGTGGACAAGGCAGAAGACCTAGAAATGATCTACCCAATACGCCCCCATAATGTTTTGAACGACCTCAATCTCGCCATTTATGTTGGCGACAAAGCGTTATGCTCCGGCAAGTGCGTTTCCGTTTGCTATCTAAATAAGGGTAGCACCTGTTCAAATAAGGGTTGGGACTAGTTGTCCGCTCCTGGCTAAAAGCAGGCGCGCAGGCGACCGTAACGGCGTTCTGCTTTCCCACCATAAACGGCCATTTCCCTGCTTTTACTGGTACAAATGGTGTGAACCCACACACCCAAACCAAAACCCCCGAAACCAAAAGGTTCCAGGGGTTTGGAATGATGGTGCCCGGGGGCGGATTTGAACCACCGACACGCGGATTTTCAATCCGCTGCTCTACCAACTGAGCTACCCGGGCATTGATGCACAAAACTTGGGTTGCGGCCCGGTTTATAGGAAATTCCGGCCCCCCTGTCCAATGCCTTTTTCAATCCTCTTCGTCAAAACCGCCATCCTGGCCGGGGATTTCATTCGTCGGAATGCGATAGCCCTCGTCCAGCCACTTGCCGAGATCAACATCGGCGCAGCGTTTTGAGCAAAACGGGCGAAACGCCGCCGCGCTGGGCTTGGCGCAAATGGGGCATTTGGGCTGCTTTTTGCCCTGTTTTACGGCGCTCAACTCCACCACCTTGGCCGATGCTGCCCGTTCGTCGCTCATGTGTCTTACCCCTTTATACGAAACGTGCCGGGCGGCAGTGTATCATCCAAGACCATATCCAATGCCTGGCCCAAGCGGGCTTCAATTTCATCCAGCGCGTCAGGCGCTTCGTGTTTAAGCGCCAAAACCACCGCCGTCGGCGCAAACAACACCGGAATCAAGGCGGGTGACGCCCACACCTCGGCCAGCACCTGATCGAGCGCGCGCAGGCCCACCGTCAGCGGCGCTTCGGCCAAGTGCGAACCACACACCGGACACGGCCCCAGCACCTGATGTGACAGCGGCGGCCTGCGGCGCGGGCGGGTGATCTCCAGCAGCCCCGCCTTGGTGGTGCCCAGCACGTTCGGCCCCGCCGGATCATGGGCCACGGCTTCTTTCATCGCGGTCACGATCCGCCCCGTGGCGACACCGTCTTGCATCGCCATCAGATCGATGACGATCAAGCCGCCCAAGTTACGCAGCCGCATCTGCCGCGCGGCCTCGACCACCGCTTCTAAATTGGTGGCAAAGGCCAAATCCGTACCGCGCCCGCCGCGCCCCTCGGCGCTTGCGCCCGCGTTGACGTCGATGGTGGTGAGCGCCGCCGTTTCTTCGATAATCAGCGAACCGCCCGATTTCAGCTTCACCCCCGGGTGCAACAGAGCCTCAACTTCATCGGCGATGCCCAGCGCTTGGAACACATCGGTATTGCCCACATGACGCTCGATCCCG
Source organism: Rhodospirillales bacterium (assembly GCA_024653965.1). GTDB lineage: Bacteria > Pseudomonadota > Alphaproteobacteria > Rhodospirillales > Magnetovibrionaceae > JANLGW01. The sequence goes on along the minus strand of JANLGW010000063.1, from coordinate 8,961 downwards.
CCCGGCACGGCGACACCGAGTTTTTCCAGTTCCGCCGCCAGCGCCGCCGCTAGGCTTGAATCATCAACGACGATCTTGCCCAGCCCCGCCACCCCGGTTTCGGTGAGGAACTGCACCGGCGCCAGATCATCGGCGCTGAGCCGCGCCGGCGGCGTGACGGTGGTGGCGCGCTCTTGCAGTTCCGCCCAGCGGGCGCGCAGCAATTCGATCTCGCCCCGCAACGCAGTTTCAGGCGCACCCTGAGCACCCGAGCGCATCACACAGCCGTCGCCACCTTTCAGCGCGCCGACAATGGCCGCGCGCAAACGATTACGCTCCACTTCGTCGCCCACCCGCTTGGAAACCCGCACCCCCGGATCACCCGGCGTCAGCACACACAACGATCCGGTGACAGAAATGCGGCGGCTGAGTTTAGCGCCTTTATCATCGCGGGCTTCGGCAAGCACCTGCACCCAAATGGCCTCGCCTTCACGCACATAATCGGAAATGCGGTCACGCACCGCCGAGGTACCCATCTGCTGTAACGGGCGGGCATCCGACAGGCCCAGAAAACCCTCGCGCGCCTGGCCGATATCGACAAACGCCGCTTCCATGGCGGGCAGCACTTTTTTCACCCGGCCCAGATACACCTCGCCCACCTGGGCCATTTGCCCGCCCGCTGGGTCGCGGTATAAGGCAAAATCTTTGAGTTGATTTTTTTTGGTATCCAGCAAAGCGAGGCGGATTTCACCGGGACGTTTACGAACGATCAGGGTATCCGTCGGCATGGTTGCTCCCCCGGCCCTAAATCAGACCCGATGGAGCAAAACCGAGACCCTTCAACGCGCCCGCCGTTTCAAACAGAGGCAAACCCACCACGTTGGAGTACGAACCGTTAAGACTTTTGACAAACGCCCCGGCGCGGCCCTGAATGGCATAGGCACCCGCTTTGTCGCGCCATTCGCCGGACGCGATGTACCCCTCGATCTCGGCAGGGCTTAAGCGTTTGAAGGTGACCATGGTGGTGACGGCTTTGAGCACCTCGCGCCCGTTTGGCGCCAACAAACTCAAGCCCCCGATCACCCGGTGACTGCGCCCCGACAGCAGCTCCAGATAACGCCGGGCGTGGGCTTCATCGTCGGCCTTGCCCAGGATACGCTGCCCCACCGCCACCACCGTATCGGCGGCGAGGATGCAGGCTTGCGGGTGGGATTTTTGAATTTCCAGCGCTTTTAAGTGCGCCAGACGTTTGGCCGCTTCACGCGGGCTTTCGTCTTTTAGGGGCGTTTCGTCCACATGCGCGGGGATAATGAGCGTCGGTGTCACGCCGATCTGCGCCAGCAGCTCCACCCGCCGCGGCGAAGCGGAGGCTAAAATCAAGGGAATATGGGCGTTCTGAACGTCAGACAAACCGATCCCCCGTGTTCAAGTTTTAAATGGTGTGGAGTCTGCTTATTTAAAGCGGCCACTCTTACTTAAAGCGGAATGTAATCCGGCCCTTGGTCAGATCATAGGGGGTCATTTCCACCGTGACCTTATCCCCGGCAAGCACACGAATGCGATGCTTGCGCATTTTGCCCGCCGTATGCGCCAGGATTTCATGCCCGTTTTCCAACTGCACGCGGAACATGGCGTTCGGCAGCAATTCGGTCACAACCCCGGAAAATTCAAGTACTTCTTCTTTGGCCATCAATCTCTCTATTTTTTCAATGCTGAGGCGGCAAATAAGTGACCTGTTGCGCCGCAAAGGTCAAGTTCTTTCCGCCTTTTTCGGCTTTTTCAGCAACCGTTTGCCTTATTAGACATCCCTGCGTCTTTTTTTACGTCATGCCCGCACCGCCCTTTTATCGTCATGCCCGGACTTGATCCGGGCATCCACGTCTTTAAAAGGCTTCCTTTGGTCCTCATTTCCTCTTTTTTACCCGTCCGCCACCGCCAAACGGCGCGAACAATAAAAAAGTGACGAAACGAAGCCAAATTATCTTTTGTTTTCAAAGAACGGCATTTTTTTGTTTCGAAAAGCCAACGGTTTTCGCCGTGTCGAACGAATAGGAAAATATACCATAGCTTGCCGAAAAAAGCAAGCGTAACCGTTCGGAACAATGGATTTAGTTGAAGTGTTCACCACGGAGGACACAGAGGACACAGAGGAAAAGCCTCTCTGTGATCTCGGTGTGCTCTGTGGTTAAAAATAAACAGGCGAGTTTGCGGCTGCGTAAGTAAACCCACACCCCACATTGCACCCCCGCGCCCCCATCGTCACCCCCGCGAAGGCGGGGGTCCATGCGGCGTTAACCGATGACTAAACCCGCAAACGGGGCGGCGATGGGCATCAGTCGTCCAGTTCGTCGTTCAGGTGAGCGTATTCAGCAGGGACTTCCGCCGCCGAGATGGCCGCCATATCTTCGTCGGAAAGCTCCTCGATCGCCAACGCAATCCGGTCACGGCGCTTGAGGCGATGGTATTCTTCCGCCGAGAGCAGAACCGTCCGCTCCCTGCCGTGATTCGTTACCGACACCGGCTCGCGTTGAGCCATGTCTTGGTAAAGGCCGGGATTCTTCTGAAAATCGGTTGATGTCACCCGTGCCATGACGATTTCCTTTCTGGGGAATTGGCATCCATAATATACGTATATTACTGATTTTACGTATTTTGTCAACCGCGTGATGGGTAGGCTACATTTTACGGCACCCTGAAAAAAGGGATAAGCCTTTTAAGTAAGCTGTCGCCGTAATCTCGCTTTCTATCTGGCCGCCGACACCGGACCCACATAAAAACCCATCAGCAACTGCCTAATACGTTCGACATACTCCGGCCCTTCATTAAGACGCCGTCTATCAAATTTAAAATCAACATAAACATGTGGAAATAAAAATACTTCAACACTACATAAATTAGCGCTTATTTCACTTACAGCGATATCATCAGAACATTCAAAAATGATATTATTATTGTCAATTTTATATATAAATACGACGCTTTGATAAGAATCGGACGCACACGTCAAAAAATTTTCAAGTTCCATTTTACACGTAGCCAACGCCTCCGGGCGTAAGTATCTATCACTATACAGGCTGTTTTTTGGTGTGTAGTTTAAATCAAATAATACAGTGTTATAAGAATACTTCAGGCCTTTAAATAAGTTCTCATCGCTTTTGCTTATCGGAATCAAATCAATGGCAGATGCCCGCATAAGTATTGGTTCATCCCCCTCGGCCATACCTCTCCATTGCGGCATGTAATAAAGATACGCCTTGGGAATGCGGAATTCGTGACCGGAGACGACGAAGCGAACCTTGGTCATGTCACCCGTACTGCCGACGGGATGAGAAGGAATAGGAATAGGCACGCGAAAACCGGCCCAAATGCCCAACCCCACCAAAATAGAGGCAGCAAAAAACAACCGCGGCTTTCGCTTCCGCCATGCCAACACTGCGCCCCCAGCCAGTAAGACGAGCAATGAAGTCCAGATAATCTGAAGCCAGCCCAGAAGCATAGCGTTACCCAATCCCCTCAGCCCATGAACTGCGCGAAGTCGTCTGCATCGATATTGAAATACACTGGTTGGGTATTTAGTAAACTGTCACCGTAATCCGCACCGTAATCCGGTTGCTTCGGCCTCTTCATCAGCATCGCCCCTCCGCCATCACATCCCAGAATTACTTGCGAGCAACTCTAGAAATTCTGATATTGGAAGACCTAAAGGCACGTCCCGAGAATAAAAATCTTTGACAGCCGCTTCATCCAGCGCAGTCAACTTCGAGTGATGGTCTTGAGCCAATATGGAATTTAGGCTTGACGTTCTGTTTGGTTCAAACCCATACAATCCGAGCCCCCACATCAAGAGGCACCTTGCGTGCATGTCCGTATTCAATGCACGATTGTTCACAAAAAGAATTCCACCCGCAATATAACCTCCGCGATAGAACACAAACCGATAGCACAGTTCGTCGCCGGACAACTCCGAACCTATTTTATTGTAAAGAGCCTCATCTTTTAAAAATGACTTTATGAATGCGCTTCCAACACCTTTGTATGTTTCAGATATATTGTCTGAATACATAATAAATGCATTGAACTTCTCGCGAACACTTCCGTACCTTAACGGCATACCCGTTAACCTCGTCAAGCCGCCGAGCGTCGAAATTATCTCCTCATCAGCCTTAGTCGAGGCATTGACCGCCACAAAAGTTAGCTTGCGGTCCATCTTGGCAATGACAGGTGCATTAACGTCCGCGGCATCACCTCTGTGTAAAAAATCATTATAGTATTCAGCCAAATCGTTATCTTCAGCACGCAACAAATGTGGTGCGGACAAAACAACGAGCATGATCAAAACCACCGCCCATGTTTTTTTGATCATGTGCCTTAAACTCATAACTCAATCACTTTCCAGTATGACGGCGACCGGTTACTCCGTTTCCGTTTGAAAAAGAATTGCACGCAACCATTCATCGCGTCAACGACACGATTAGTTATCTTTAAGTTGTGGAAATTACAGTGGCAATTTACTTAAGAAACCGTGGATGCCCGGATCAAGTCCGAGAATGACGGGCATTGAGTAAGGCTTAACGCTCACACCCCCTGCGCAGCCGCCAGCGGGAAGCGGTCTTTGATGCGGCGGATCAGTTCGTCGCGCACCTGGCGAAAGGCGTTTAAGCGCATGTCGCGTGAACCTTCGGCCACGCTGGGGTCGAAGGTGTTCCAAAATTCCACCTCGCACGCCATGCACCGCGTCAAATCCACGGCCTTGTGCTGGGCTTCGGGCGAAAGTGAAATGACCAGATCGAACGAGCTGTCTTCCAGATCATCAAAGGTCTTGGCTTTGTGTTTGGAAATGTCGATGCCGATTTCCGCCATCACCTCGATGGCGAAACCGTCCAAGGGCTTAGCGCGCACGCCCACCGAGTCCACAAACACCTCGCGGCCATGAAAGTGTTTCATGAGTGCTTCAGCCATGGGCGAACGGATCGAGTTCATGGTGCAGGCAAACAGCACCGCGCCGGGTTTGGCGACGAACGCCGTACCGGGAAAGGCTTTGGGTAAGGTCATGACCGTCGCTCCTTACCCTTTGATGTGCAAAACGCACACCAAGGTAAACAGCCGACGCGAGGTGTTGCAATCCAGTTCGACCTTATCAACAAGGCGCTGCGACAACAGATCGGAGCCATCGTTGTGCAGCCCGCGCCGCCCCATGTCGATGGCTTCGATCTGCGACGGGCTGGCGGTTTTGATGGCCGTGTAATAACTTTCGCACACCATCAGGTATTCCCGCACGATGGAGCGAAACGGCGACAGCGCCAGGATAAAACTTTTCAACGGCGTATGGTTCACGTCGCGCACGTCGAATGCCAAACGATTGTCTTCGATGGACAGGCGCAGCACATACGGCCCATCCGGGCCATCGATCAGGCGAAAAAAATTATCTTCCAACAGATCGTAAATCGCGACTTTGCGTTCGTGTTCCACCTGCGGCGTGCGGTTCACCACCGTGCGTTCGTCGAGGAACAACTGTTCGATGCGGGCCGTATCCGTTGACGTGTCAGTCATGGAAGCCCCCGCCGCCGGTCAAACCCGGTTCAGCCGTATGGAAACCGACCGGCCATGGGCTTGCAACCCCTCGGCATCGGCCAGTTTCACCGCCGCCGCGCCAATCTCGTTTAAACTGTCGGCATCACAGGAAACAAAGGTGGTGCGTTTCATGAAATCCAATACGCCCAACCCGGAAGAAAACCGCGCCGTGCGTGAGGTGGGCAAAACGTGATTGGGCCCGGCCACATAATCACCGATGGCTTCGGGGGTATAGCGGCCCAAGAAGATCGCACCCGCGTGGGAAACTTCGTTGCCCAGCGCGTCGGGGTCGTCGATCGCCAGTTCCAGGTGTTCGGGCGCAATGCGATCGATCAGCGCCACCGCATCTTGCATCACGTCAGCCACGGTAATGATGACGCCATAGTTTTCCCAGCTTGCGCGCGCGATGGTTTCGCGGCTCAAGGTTTTAAGCTGGCTTTCCACCGCTTGCGCCACCCGGTCGGCAAAGGCCGCATCGTCGGTGATCAAGATCGACTGCGCATTGGCGTCGTGTTCGGCCTGGCTGAGCAGATCGGCGGCGATCCAGTCGGGATTATTCTGACCATCGGCCACCACCAAAATCTCGCTCGGCCCGGCGATCATGTCGATGCCCACGGTGCCGAACACCTGGCGCTTGGCCGCCGCTACATAAGCGTTGCCGGGGCCGACGATTTTATCCACCGGTTTAATCGTGGTCGTGCCATAGGCCAACGCGCCCACCGCCTGCGCACCGCCGATGCGGTAAATCTCGGTCACGCCCGCGATCTTGGCCGCCGCCAGCACCAACGGATTGATCACACCGTCGGGGGTCGGCACCACCATCACCAAACGCTGTACCCCCGCCACATGGGCCGGGATGGCGTTCATCAGCACCGATGAAGGATACGCCGCTGTACCGCCCGGTACATACAGCCCCGCCGCCGCCACTGGGGTCCAGCGATAGCCTAAGCGCACGCCCGCATCGTCGACATAGTCTTCGTAATCAGGCAACTGGCGTTCGTGGAACACTTCGATGCGTTCGGCGGCCAGTCGAAGTGCGGCCAACAACTCCGGCTCCACCTTGGCCATTGCAGCGTCGATTTCTTCCGCCGTGATGGCCAGATCGGCGACGGTTAACGTCTGGCGGTCGAATTGATTGGTGTATTCCACCAGCGCCGCATCACCGCGTTGGGCGACATCGGCTAAAATGTTGGCCACCACTTGGTTGACGTCGACGTTGCTTTCCCGCTTGGCGCTCAGCACCTGGGCGAAGTTGGCTTCAAAATCTTTGTCACCCAGATCAAGACGCTTTGGCATCGACCGCCTCCCGGAACCGCTCGATCCAGTGGCCGATTTCGTCGGGGCGCGTTTTCCAGGCGGTGCGGTTCACCGCCAGGCGCGAGGTGATCTCGGCGATCACCTCAACCTCGACCAGACCGTTGGCTTTAAGCGTCGCACCCGTGGATACCAGATCGACGATGCGTTTGCTCAGGCCCAACAGCGGGGCAAGCTCCATCGCGCCGTTGAGCTTGATGCATTCGGCCTGCACACCCCGGCTGGCGAAGTGTTTTTTGGTGATTTCCGGGTATTTGGTGGCGACCCGAACATGGCTCCAGGTGCTGGGGTCGTCTTCATCACCCAGTTCCTTGGATTCCGCCACGCTCATGCGGCAATAACCGATCTTCAAATCGACCGGGGCATAGATTTCGGGATTGTCGAATTCCATCAAAACGTCGGCGCCCGCGATGCCTAAATGGGCCGCGCCGAACGCGACGAAAGTCGCCACGTCGAAGCTGCGCACACGGATGATGTCGATGTTGGCGTGGTTGGTGGAAAAAGCGAGCTTGCGCGATTTGGGATTGTCGAAATCGGCTTCGGGTTCGATGCCCGCGCGGCGCACGATGGGCATCACTTCCTCAAGGATGCGTCCCTTGGGCAGCGCCAGCACCAGTTTATCGTTTTGCGTCGTGTCCACTTCACTTCTCCACCGCCGGGAGTTTTGCCCGGTAAAGGGCGCATATATAAAGGTTTTTCGCCGAAACTTCCAGAAACTTAGCCGTTTTCGCGCACCCGCAGGATATCGGCGCCACACGCGGCCAGTTTTTCTTCCAGCCGTTCGTAACCGCGATCCAGATGATAAACGCGGTTGATCACGGTTTCACCCTCGGCCACCAGCCCCGCCAGCACCAATGAGCTGGACGCCCGCAGATCCGTCGCCATGACTTGCGCGCCCGACAGCTTTTTCACCCCGCGCACGATGGCCGAAGACCCATGCACGTTGATGTTGGCCCCCATGCGCACCAGTTCCGGCACATGCATGTAGCGGTTTTCAAAGATCGTCTCGGTAATCATCGACGCCCCGTCGGCCACCGACGCCAGCACCATCATCTGCGCCTGCATGTCGGTGGGGAAACCGGGGTAAGGCTCAGTCATCACATCGAAGCCCTTCAACGCGCCGTTGTTGCGGGTGATGCGCACACCGTCGGTTTCTTGGCTTACCGCAACACCCGCGCTTTTCAGCACGTTGGCGACGGCTTCCATCAATTCCAAGCGCCCGCCTTTCAGCACCACGTCGCCCCCGGTGACGGCGGCGGCCACGGCATACGACCCCATTTCGATGCGATCCGGCACCACGGAATGTTCGGCGCCGTGCAGTGTGGTCACGCCCTGCACCTTTAACGTATCGGTGCCGATGCCTTCGATCTTGGCGCCCATGGCGACCAGGCAATGGGCTAAATCGGTGACTTCCGGCTCCCGCGCGGCGTTGCTGATAACGGTGTCGCCCTTCGCTAGGCACGCCGCCATGAGGATGTTTTCGGTGCCGCCCACGGTGACGTTGGGGAACAGCACATGGCCGCCCTTTAACCCGTTTGGCGCGCGGGCCTCGATATAGCCTTCGGTCAGTTCGATTTCTGCGCCCATGGCCTGCAGCGCTTTGAGGTGCAAATCCACCGGGCGGGTGCCGATGGCGCAACCGCCGGGCAGCGACACCCGCGCATGGCCTTCACGCGCCACCAGGGGCCCGAGCACCAACACCGAGGCGCGCATGCGCCGCACCAGTTCATAGGGGGCTTCGGTCGAAGACAGGCCCGAAGCGTTGAGCGCAAACACCCGGCCCATGTTGCCGCCGCCGGGGGCGTCGCCTTCCATGGCGATGGAAACACCCATTTCGCCCAGCAGGTGCGCCATGGTGGAAATGTCGGCCAAATGCGGCAGATTGGAAAGGCGCAGCGGCTGTTCGCTGAGCAGCGCCGCCGCCATCAACGGCAGGGCCGCGTTTTTCGCCCCGCCGATGGGAATTGCGCCGTTGAGAGGGGTGCCGCCCCGAATGACGATTTTATCCATGAAATGCCCGCTTTTTTAAAGATTTCCCCGGCTTTTAGCCCATGCAGCCGCCCCCCACAAGGTCAACCTTCGCCTTCGGCCTGATCC
>JANLGW010000052.1 GCA_024653965.1 Rhodospirillales bacterium | reverse complement strand
GACCGGAGGCCGTGTGGACCGAATGGTTAAAACGATAAGGCGAGGTTATGAACCCTTGCCCCGACAGGGTCAAGATTTTGCGGGTCGGCGCATCCATTTTTTGACGCTGGAAAGGCTGGCCGCACCGAAAGCGACGGCCGAGAAACCATAACTGCCCAAGCCGCCCAACACGATCAGCCCCAGACCTGCCGCGTCTTCCGTCAAACCGCCGCCAAGCCAGCCCGCAAATTCGGCAAACAGCAGCCAATCCATGCCCATCACCACGGCGGCCATCACCGCAGTGGCCGACACCATGCGCCACAGGCGGCACAGCAGGCGCCCGTCAAAATAAAACAACTTACGGCGCATCAAGATGACCGCCAGCAAGATCACGTTGAGCCACTGGCTGACGACCGTCGCCAGCGCCAGGCCGACGTGCGCCAACGGCCCCATCGAGACCAGCGCCACGACGACGTTCACACCCACACACAGCGCGCCGATCTTGATCGGGGTGGACATATCCTCACGCGCGAAAAATCCAGGCGTCAGCGCCTTTACGCCGACAAACGCGGGCAGGCCCAAAGAAAACACCATCAGCGCCAGCGCGGTTTTATGCGCGGCATCGGCGGAAAATTCGCCCCGCTCGAACAATACCGATACCAATGTGTCCGGCATGACAAACAGCGCCGCGGCGGCGGGCAGAGTCAGCAGCAGGGTAAACTCGAGGGCGCGGTTTTGACTGTCGAGCGCGGCAGCGGCTTCGCCCGCCTTGATCTGGCGGCTGAGCAACGGCAGCAGCGCCGTGCCCACCGCCACGCCCACCACGCCCAACGGCAACTGCACCAGACGGTCGGCATAAAACAGATACGAAATCGACCCCGACACCAGCAATGAAGCGATGATGGTATCGATCAGCAAACTGATTTGATAAATGCCCGCGCCCACCGCCACCGGGGCGATGCGTTTGAGCAGGCGCTTGACGTCGTCGGTCAGGCGCGGACGCACGAACATCAACGACCACCCGGAGCGTGCCGTGTGCCACATCATCCAAGCCAATTGCGCCACGCCCGCCGCCACCACGCCCCAACTCAGCGCATGCGCCGGACTGGGCGTCACGGGGGCCAGCGCAAAAACCGAAACAATCAGCGCCACATTGAGCAAGATCGGCGATGCCGCCGCCGCCCAAAACTTACCCAGCGAGTTTAAGATGCCCGCCAGCAGCGCCACCAAAGAAATAAAGATCAGGTAGGGAAAGGTAATGCGCACCAGTTCAATGGCGAGCGCGAATTTTTCCGGCTCATCCACAAACCCCGGCGCAATCAGCGCCACCACCCACGGCATGAACAGCTCAATGACGATGGTGAACAGCAGCAACACCACGAGCAGTCCGCTTTGCGCCTGGGCGGCGAAGGTGCGTGCGCCGAGCGGACCGTCTTCATCCTTTTCCGTCACCAGCTTGCCGGCAAAAATGGGCACGAAGGCCGAATTGAACGCGCCTTCGGCAAACAGGCGACGAAACAAATTGGGCAACTTGAACGCGACAAAAAACACGTCCGCCATCCAGCCCGCCCCCAGAGCCCACGCCACGCACACGTCGCGCACGAAGCCCAACAGCCGCGAAATCAGCGTCATCGCGCCAACGGTAGCAATGGACTTGAACAGCACTGAAACGACCCTCCCAAATCGGCGTGCGCCGAGAACCGCGCGCCAGTATACGATGCCTGCCCGTTTGCAAAAGCTTAAAGAAAGTCTCGCCCAGGCTATTTTCCGCGTCATTGCCGCGCACGCAGGCATCCGACTAACCATAATGTTCACCACAGAGCACACCAAGGTCACAGAGAAAACTTCAACTCCGTGTCCCCTGTGACCCCTGTGGTGTAATATTCTTTAGCCTTCCTGCAGCGGCTCACCCCGCGCGTTGCCGATGGCGGTCAACAGTTTGGCGCGCAGGGCTTTAATCTTGGTATCCGAATCGACCTTCAGGCCGAACACGTCGCGTACATAAAATACATCGACCACGCGCTCGCCGTAGGTAGTGATATGCGCCGACGTGATCTGCAGGCCAAAATCGGTCAACGCGCGCGTGACGTCGTGCAAAAAGCCTAAGCGATTGCGCCCGTTCACTTCGATCACGGTGGAATGCACCGACGCTTCGTTGTTCACCAACACCCGCGGCGGCACTTCAAACACACGGGTGCGCGACGGCAATTGACGGGAGCGTTCGACAGCCAATTCGCGGGCGGCGCGCATACGCCCGGTCAAGGCCGCCTCGATACGCTCCTTCAACCGCGTCAGGCGACCCGTTCCTTCGAACGCGTGGTCTTCAATGTCCTGCACCCAGAAGGTATCGAGCGCCATGCCATTGCCCAGCGTGGTGATCTTGGCGTCAACGATGCTCGCCCCCGACAACGACATCGCGCCCGCGATGGCCGCGAACAGGCCTGGATGGTCATGAGTATGAATCAGCACTTCGGTCACATCCATATCCTTGACCGCGCGATGCTCGATATACAAATGCGTGCCGTCGCGATGACACTTCATCACGATCTCGGCATGGCGGGCGAGTGT
>JANLGW010000001.1 GCA_024653965.1 Rhodospirillales bacterium | reverse complement strand
GCTTTTTAGCAAAATATTTGCCATTTTTGCTATCGAAAATTATAAAATTTGAATATATCGCGATCCTGATATGCGTTATGGTGTGCCCACCAGGGGTTTTTGTTTGGCTATGGCCGAGCATCCCGTGGTTAATAATAAGGCTTGAAATTACAGGGACTAAAAATCAAAGGGGAGGTCGAACATGGCCGTTAAAAGCCAGACCATTCTTGTCGTTGGCGGCGGTATCGCCGGAATTACGACTGCCGTGGAAGCGGCCGAAACGGGTTATGACGTGGTGCTGCTGGAAAAAGAACCCAGCCTCGGCGGGCGGGTCACCAAGTTGAACCGATATTTTCCGAAACTGTGCCACCCGACCTGCGGCCTGGAAATCAACTACCAGCGCATCAAGAAAAACCCGCGCATCAAAGTGATGACCTTGTGCGAGGTTGAAAGCGTTTCCGGCGCGAAGGGCGATTTCACCGTTTCGGTGAAGCGCAGCCCGCGTTTCGTCAACGCCAACTGCACTGCGTGCGGAAAATGCGCCGATGCCACCTCGGTCGAAATTCCCAATGCTTTCAACTATGGCCTGGACAAGATCAAGGGCGCGTACCTGCCCCATGAACATGCCTTTCCCATGCGCTATGTCATCGCGCCCGAAGCCATAGCGGCCGACGGGGCCGCGATCAAAGCCGCGTGTGCTTACGATGCGGTGGATTTGGGCGACCAGGGCGAGACCTTCAACTTGAATGTCGGCGCGATTGTATGGGCCACCGGCTGGCGGCCTTACGATGCGAGCAAGCTTTCCATGTATGGCTACGCGATGGCGGACGTCATCACCAACGTCGAAATGGAGCGTCTGGCGTCACACGACGGCCCGACGCACGGCCAGATATTGCGCCCATCCAACGGCGAAGCGCCGAAAAAGATCGCCCTGATCCAGTGCGCCGGTTCGCGCGACTTGAACCACTTACCCTATTGCTCGCGCATTTGCTGTTTGGGTTCGCTCAAACACGCCGCCTATGTACGCGAACAATACGCGGACGCCGAAGTCGACATTTATTACATCGACATCCGCGCCCACGACAAACTGGAAAGCTTTTACGTGCGCCTGAAAAACGATCCGCAGGTTCACTTCGTAAAATCCAAACCCGCCGCCATTCAAGCCGACGACAACGGCAACCCGGTGGTGTGCGGCGAAGATACGATTTCGCGCGAAGTTTATGCCCGGCCCTATGACTTGGTGGTTCTGGCCACCGGCATGGAGCCGTCAAGTGCGTGCGGCAAAGCGTCCATCGAAATCGAGCTCGACGCATACGGCTTCATGGTGCCCAAAGCGGGCGAAGTGGATGGGCAAATCTCCGCTGGCGTGGCCTCTGGCCCGCTGGACGTTTCCATGTCGGTACAATCGGCGACCGCCGCAGCACTCAAGGCCATTCAGGCCGTGAGTTCGAACGCTTAACGATCGCCGAGGGGAGACTTTACAAATGGCAGATGAAAAGAAAATCGGCGTTTATCTTTGCAGCGGTTGCGGCATCGGCGACGCCATCAACGTGAGCGCGACCGAAACCGCCGCCACAAAACAAAAGGCCTCGTTTTGCAAGAGCCACAGCGCGCTGTGTTCCGAAGAAGGCGTGAACCTGATCAAGGGTGACATCGCCAGCGGCGAAACCAACTCGGTCGTGATCGGCGCGTGCTCCGGTCGCGTGATGACCGACAAGTTCCAATTCGACGGCACCAACGTGGTGCGTTCCAACCTGCGTGAACAAGTGGTGTGGTCTCATCCGGCGGGCGACGAAGATACCCAGATGATGGCCGACGACAACGTGCGCATGGGTGTCACCCAGGCGCGCCTGGGCAATCTGCCCACCGCACTTGCCGAAGGCGAATTTTCCGACACCTTACTGATCGTCGGCGGCGGTTATGTGGGCATGACCGCGGCGCTGGAAGCGGCCAAGTCCGGACACCAAGCAATCTTGGTCGAACGCTCCGACAGCTTGGGCGGCATGATCAAGGATTGGACCCGAGTCAATCCTGACGACGCCCCGTACCGCGAACCGCAAGACAACCCGGTTCCGGGCCTGATCGAAACGGTAAAAAACAACGCCAAAATCACCATCATGACCAATACCACCGTCGCCAAGACCGACGGCATGCCCGGTCGTTTCGTCGTCGAGCTTGCCAAGGGCGGCACGTCGAGCGTCGAGACCGTAGGCGCGATCATCGTCGCCACCGGCTGGCGTCCTTACGACGCCAACAAGCTGGGGCATCTAGGCTATGGCGTATCGCCGGATGTGGTCACCAACGTGGAACTGGAAGCAATGTTCGCCGCCGGTCCGGTGAAGCGCAAATCCAACGGCAGCGCGCCCAAACAAGTGGCGTTCGTGCAATGCGCGGGTTCGCGCGATCCGGCTCATCTGCCGTATTGTTCTTCCGTTTGTTGTTCGCAATCGATCAAAAACGCACTGCGCCTGATCGAAGCCGACCCGGACGTCATGTGTACCATCATCTTCGACGAACTGCGCACCCCCGGCACAGCGGAAGAATTCTACCGCTCCGCCCAGGAAAAGGGCGTGGTCTTCGTCAAGGGCAAGGTCGCAACCGTCGACGGCAACCTGACCGTCACCTACCACGACGACCTGCTGGGCGACGACATCCCCATGGCGGGCCTGGATATGGTCGTGCTGGCCACCGGCATGGTGCCCAATTCCACCAATACCGAAGGTGCCGCGATTGAACTCAACCCCGAACAGGCGGTTTACAGCCACGACGACATCAACCCCGCCGCACCGATCCAAGTCGCAGGGTACAAAGATGGCGTCGTCGCACCTGCCGTGCAGGTCCGTACCCAAAACGAAGTTCCAGACGGCGCGCCGATCTTGAACCTGCAATACCGCCAAGGACCGCACATTCCGATCCTGGCCGATGGTTTCTCGGATTCGCACTACATCTGTTTTCCGTATGAAACACGGCGCACCGGCATCTACACCTGCGGCCCGGTGCGTCGCCCCATGGACATGGGCGAAGCAGGGCTTGATGCGGCGGGCGCGGTGCTCAAAGGCATCCAAGCGATCCACAACGTGCGGCATGGCCGTTCGCTGCATCCGCGCGTGGGCGATCTTTCGTATCCGAAGTTTGGCCTCAGCCAATGCACCAAGTGCCGCCGTTGCACGGTGGAATGCCCGTTCGGTGCCATCGACGAACAAGCCGACGGGTACCCCACGCTCAACGCCTCGCGCTGTCGCCGTTGCGGCACCTGCATGGGGGCGTGCCCGGTGCGCACCATCTCGTTCGACAACTACTCGGTCGACATGATCAACCAGATGGCGGCATCGTGCGAAATTCCCGACGAGTTTTCGGGTAAGGCGCGCATCTTGATTTTAGCCTGCGAAAACGACGCCTATCCGGCGCTGGATATGTCGGGCATCAACCGCCACACCTATTCGGCATTTGTGCGCATCATTCCGGTGCGCTGTTTGGGCTCGGTGAGCCTGCTCAACGTTTCCGAAGCGCTGTCGAAGGGTTATGACGGCGTGGTCTTGATGGGCTGCAAATCCGGCGACGATTACCAGTGCCACTTCGTCAAGGGCTCGGCCCTGGCCAAGGAACGCATGGGCAAGGTCTCGGAAACGCTCAAATCCATGATGTTGGAACCCGAACGCGTGCAGTCGATGGAAATCGCAATTTCCGATTCCGCGCGGGTCGGCAAGATCATCGACGATTTCGCCGCCAACATCGTCAAAATCGGTCTCAATCCGTTTAAGGGGTTTTAGGCGATGAACGCAATTTCACCCAATCCCACCCAGAAATACGATCTGTCGTTCGCCCGCTGGGTGCGCGACAACATCGACGGCGGCGAGCGCATGAACATGTGCATGCAGTGCGGCGTATGTTCCGGATCGTGTCCGCTGTCCGACCAAATGGACTTAGGCCCGCGCAAAATTTTCCAAATGGTGCGCGCCGGCATGAAAGAAGCGGTGCTGAAATCCAATTCCTTTTACCAGTGTGTGAGCTGTTATAACTGCGTGGTGCGCTGCCCGCGTCAGGTGCCGGTCAAATACATCCTGCACGGCCTTGGCCGTCTGGCGGTGCAAGAAGGGTATCAGCCAAAATCGAACGTGGAAAATGCCCGCTTCGCCGATGCGTTCTGGTGGTCGGTGACCACCTTTGGCAAAACCGATGAACGCCTAGTCACAGCGAAGTACTACTTCTCCGGCGGCCTGATGAACGGCATTAAACTGGGCCTGGGCAACTTGAAAACCGCGCTCGGCATGATCAAAACCAAGCGCATGCATTTGGGCGCTCCGCACAAGGCCAAGAACCGAGGCGAGCTGAAAGCGATCCTGGCCAAGGCGGTCGAAATTCAAGCGCGCCACGAAGGGGAGGCTTAAACCATGGGCAAGAAATTTACCTTCTATCCCGGGTGCAGCTCCCAGGGCAGCGGTCAGCACCTCGACACCTCGACCCGCGCGGTGATGGCCAAGCTGGGTTATGAACTGGAAGACATTGCCGATTGGAACTGCTGCGGTGCGTCGGTCGGCGAACTGGCGGCGGGACATCTGCCCACGGCGGCGCTTTCGGCGCGCAACCTGGCCCAAGCCAAAGAGCAAGGCGATCAGGACGTCATGACCGCGTGCGCGGCGTGTTATTTGAACACCCACGCCGTTAACGAAGAAATCCGCGACAACGAACAGACCAAAAACGACCTGAACGAAGCGCTGGGCGCTGCGGGCAAGTCTTACGATGGCTCGCTGCACGTGCGCCATGCATGCGAAGTGTTGGTCAACGACGTCGGCATGGATGCCATCAAGGGCGCAGTTTCGAACTCGCTGAGCGGATTGAAGGTCGCGGGGTACGTCGGCTGTCAGACCGTGCGCCCGTTCGCCGGAACCGAACGCGGCGGCAGTTACGATGAATACGACCAGCCACATTTTTTGGACGACTTCATCAATGCCACCGGGGCCGAAGCGATCGATTTTGAAAACCGCACGTCTTGCTGCGGCGGCTCGGTTTCGGTGATGAAACCCGACCAGACCTTGCACCTGATGCACAAAATCCTCAGCGAGGCTCAGGCCAAGGGCGCCGACATGATCGCCACGCCGTGCCCCTTGTGCCAGACCAACGTGGAAATGTATCAAGACAAGATCAACAAAAAATACGGCACCAGCTTCAATATTCCAGTGGTGTTCCACACCCAATTGCTGGCCGTCGCCTTCGGCCTGGACGCCACCAAGGACGCGGCGCTGAACCAAAACATCATTCCGGCGGACAAGCTGAAGGCAAAAGCCAAATAAGCTTACCCCAGGTGCGGATGACAAAACGGCGGGGCTTAGGCTCCGCCGTTTTTTTGTCACCTGCATTCACAACTTCGCCCCTGCATCGTCAAAGATGCACACGCCCGCAAGCGGCGTACAGGGGAGAGCCCATGCCGGATCGTTACCAAGCCGTCCTAACCGCCACTTACGCATCGTTTCTGGATTCAAGCGTACTTTATCCCGCAACGGGAAAAGACGCCAAGCCGGTCCTGCAGGACGCGCAAAAGCAGAAAATCGCCACTTTGGTGAACACGGGACCATCATCCCTCAACACGACCTTGGCGGCGTGTGGGCAGGTGCTGAGCAACGCGCAGAACGGACAATACTCATCCAAGGCCGCGCTGGAATCCGATGTCAGCCGAAATACGCCCCTGCTTTCCGCCCAAGTTTCGGCACTCGGTTCTTTGTTCGAAGGGTTCAAGCGCGAAGAAGATGCGTGGGTCAAACAGGGCGCAACCTTGTCGTGGGACGCCCGGACCAGCGCCGTGACCGCACAACGCGCCGTAGCGGCACAGTTTGTTGCCGCGGTCCAAGGTATCCAAAACAGCGTCGCGGCGGATTTCCAGGCCGCAATCAAAGCCTATGGCCCCACGCCAACCCCAAAACCCAAACCCGCCATCGATTGGGAAGGACAGCGCGAAGCCTTGCTGGACGCAGCGCTGGACGGCGCATTGTTCGTCGCCATCGACACCGCACTGCTCGCCGCCTGATGGTGCGCCGAAACCGAAAGACCGAACCATGACCGACACCGCTCAGGCTTTAGCAAAAATTCTCAGCGCCGCGCCCACTGGCGCGAAGACCTATGCGTTGATGGATTGCGCGTTGGACAGCACCCTTTACCCCACCATCCAAGCGAGCGACTGTTCCGCCAAATGTTTGTATACGCAATCTTGGCAATCGGGTTTAAGCGACATCTCGCCATATCTGGTGGAATTGACGCCCGGCGCCAAATTTTCCAGCGAACTGCTGACGTGGGATTGGTACGCCAACTGGGGTTATTTTGCGCAGTCGGCGGCAAGTTTGGACGATTGCGCCCAAGCGTTTGCAGCCGTCACCAGCGTCAAACTGCCGGATGGCACGAACGCCTTTTTCCGTTTCCAAGACCCCCGCGTTATCCGCACGTTTTTACAAACCGCTTCGGCGGACGACCTCCAGACTGTATTCGGCAAAGCCACACGCTTGGTCGTGCCGATGGCTGATGACGGCACATCCAGCGAAGGCGCCATCGTCTACACCTTGGCCAACGGCGCGCTGCAACAAAGCGAAACCCGGTTTACCGGCTGAGGGAGAGAATCGCAATGTCCGCTCTAACCATCACCGCCAAACAGATGACCGCATATGAGGCCGCGCGTTTTGAAGATTTCCGCGCCCTGATGGTAAAGCACCTGCGCGAAGCCGTGGGCGGACCGTTCGCCCATCAGACGACCGAGGCGTTGTTGAGTTATGTCGATAAGGGCGTCACGCGCGCCAAGTCCTATGGCGCGACACAAAACGATGCGTTTGGTTTATTCATCACGCTGATGACGGAGCTTGGCGACGACTTCGATGCAAACAACGCCTATCCGTGGGCGCAAAAGACGCTCAAAGACACCACCGTCAAAGATCCGAACCAGCGCATCGCCAATTTGGGCGCGCAGTGTTCCTTCTATCTCAGCAATTTAGATAACGAGCCGGAGCAGACGACAAGGAGCAAAACATGAGTTCCAGGAGCGAGCGTTTCGACGCCAACGCGGCGATCTTCTTTTCCGGGTGTTGCTGCTGCTGTATTCCCATTCGCAATCCCCAATTTCTGGATGTGCGGGTACGCGCAAATGGCCCCGGCACTCAAGCCATCGGCGCTGTGCAAATTACCGTAACGCCAATGGGCGGTGGCGGCGCAATTGTGCGCAACACGGATAACGCCGGTGATGTCATTTTTCGTCTTCCCGTAGATCATTATGATGTGCGGGCGCAAAAGGCTTGGCACGCCCCGGACGACATCGTGGCCGCGAACCAAAACCTTGCCCAGCGTTCGTCCACCATCGTGCGTTTCAATATGCAGCCGCTGCAGTTTCACCTGCACGTAGATGCCGACCGCAACGGCGTTGTCGACAACCAAACCGAAGCAGACATTAACCAAGCTGCCCCAGCCTGGGCCTGGGGCGCGGGTAATCGCGGCGCAATTCTGCCCGTCAACGTGGACGATGACGACGTCAACAACGTCGGTGATTTCGCCGACAACATCATCAACGGCATCAACGACGCCAACAGTGACATCGCGCGCATCGAAGTGCATCGCGTTGGTGGCGCCGCAGCCGTGCCCGTCGCTTGGGATGCAACCTTGGAAATCAATTCCCCGGCGGGCGAGCTTAATCCCCAAAACAATGCACGTATTTTTGTCGGCATTGCGGCTGGAGATGCCCAGTTGGTCGGCACCGGCGCGCAACAGGCCGCCCTGCCTGCTTGGCCGGTAAACATCGATACTTACGGCATGGAAGCCACGCGCTACGCCGGGGCCGGGTTCAACGGCGTCATCAGCGTGCGCCTGACGGTCAACTGCCCGGACCCGCTGGGCGGCGTCAACCTCAGCTATTTCACCGAAGCACAGATGCGCGCGGCATCGTGGTTGATGCCCAATCATCTGGATCAATCAGATACGGTATATGTAACCCGTATTGGCGGAGATGCAGATAGCACGGCCTTCATCAATGCTTTAACGCCCCTAATCGATCGCCCGGAAAACCAGGGCGGTGCAGGTTCACACCTCGATCCACAGGCATACAACGATCAATGGATGCAAGACTGCATGGAAATCGGCTATTCCACCTGGCCCGGAACCGGAGGCGGCGCACTGCGCATGGAATCGGTAATGCGGGCGCTACGCGGGCGGGCCTTACGAAATATGCCCGGCACCCTGCGTGGCGTAAACTTCGGTTACACCTTCCCAGGGCTTGGCGGGGCGAGCCAAACCTTCGATTCCACGGGCAACCTGGAAGTGACGCCGTCTGCCGATGCGACCAATGCAGCCGCCAACGGCGCAGGGCCAAAAAATTATGCTTGGGGCCGCATCTATTATGGCCGGGGCAGACCGCTCGAACCTTTTAACGCTGAAACTCAGTCTTTTTTAGAAGCTCAAAGCGTACAAAAGCCCATCGCGCTCAATACCGATTGGTTAGCCGTCGGCCATGTGGACGAGATGATGACTTTCATCCCCACGCCGGGCGGAAATAAAGAATGGAAACTGCTCATTGCATCCCCCACCCGGGCCTATGCCATATTGGGTCAAGTCAACGGCGGACTCAATGGCGGCAACGGCGGCACCCCTGTCATGCAGCGCCTTGCAAATGCTTTACAACTTTCGGTCGGCCAATACGTAGGCATAGTGCCGGGAAATTATTGGGAGCGCGGCTTGGTCAACGTCGTCACCACGGTTGCCGACATGCTCGGTAATGCCAATTCCCCCATCGCCGATCCAGAAGATTATCCAATAATAAACCCGGCATACAATGGCGAAGTTCACGGTACGCGATACCTGACCTGGGACGAAATCAAGGACTGGAATGAAGGGCCGGTACAAAACGTGCTCAATGGCATCCATGCCGACCTCGTCAATGAAATCGATCTTGATCTCGCCCAAGACGTCATTGAAGTTCCCGTCATCTTTATTCCCGAAGAACACCTCTACAACCACAATATCAATGTTGTTTTAGGTCAACATCCATTGACGGTCGCCCCGGGTCAACCCGGAGCCTACCTTGCGGGCGCGCTTACGGCGGATATGGTCAATATGTTGGTGGCGAATAAAATGCTTGTGGTGCCTCAAGCGTTCGGGCCGGAAACCATTGCTGGCGACGAATTTCAACTTTATCTCACGCAGCAGATCACCGCTGCCAACAACACCCTGCGCGTACGATATATCGATGACTGGAATCTTTATCATGCCAAACTTGGCGAAGTGCATTGCGGCACCAACACTTTGCGCAAGCCGGCCAACATGAACACCTGGCTAGGATCACCTGCGGCCAAGTGGTGGAACTTTCCAGGTTAATGGCCTAATGCATCCAACACACCAACTTCACTGGAGATGGTTCCATGGCAGACACGACCCCGAGCGAATGGTTTCAAAAGGCTCTAACCGCCTACGGCCAGAATTATCTTGATGCCGAACAGGCCCTGCGTTCGGGTGGCGAAGCAACGGCCACAGTCTTAAAACAAATCGTGATGGACCCGAAACAAGCACCCTTGGCGCAATTCATCGCGGCGACAATCACGGCGTGGATTGAAGGAAAAGGCGACAATTACCAAATCGCCATAAACGGTCTCAGCGGATTACAGGTCCGTGCCGAACAAACAATCCTGAGCGCACCAAGCGCTGATGTCGCTGCGGGGCGCCTTGCTCGCTTCGACGATATTTCAGATTTTATCGCCTTGCGCATGCTCAAAGAAACCGACTGGCCTGAATGGAAAGTTTTGGCGGCAATCGTCTATCTGGGCTATTGGGGCACCGGGTCCGTGTTGCCCGCCATTGACCAGTTCCGCGCCGATCTAAAAAATGGCACACGCCCACAATTGGGCGACATCTTAAATGAACAAACCGATAGCGTGATCGAAAAACTCGACGAAGCGGCAAGTTTAGTGCGTATCGTGATCCAAGACGAAGCGTTCAAAACCGACCTCGCCAAGGTCAAAGCCACTAGCGGTTCAGAGCAACAAGCCGCCGCCGAAGAAGCCGTGGCCCGCGCCATTAGCTTGATCACCGCCGACCCGGAGCGCGCACAACAATTGAGCGCCATGTCCGACACACTAAACACGCTGGTGCTGACCCCTATCCTTAAGGCCACCGAAGGCACGGTGGCCCCGGATCAAGTCCGCTCCATCCTCGCCGTGTATTTGTTCGGCAATGAAAAATCCGACCTCAACAATTCGTAATTTACCATACGTTACAGCGCGTTAAGGGATGTTATAATTGGCCACACACCCCTTAAAGGGGTATAATTCCCTAAACGAATAGGGACGCGGCCATGAACAAGAAACTCACCACCAATGTCGAAGTGAAGTTTCTCGGCGCGGCGGGCACCGTCACCGGATCGTGTTACCTGATCAGCCATCCTCAAGGAAAATTCCTAATTGATTGCGGTTTGTTTCAGGGCGCCAAGGCGTTGCGCGAACTAAACTACCAGCCGTTTCCGTTCGACGCCCGCAGCATCGACTGTGTGCTGCTGACACACGCCCACGTCGACCATTCCGGCTTGATCCCCAAACTCATCAACGCCGGGTTTGACGGCCCCATTTTCGCCACCTCGGGAACGCGCGATCTACTCACCTACATGCTGCCCGACAGCGGCTATATTCAAGAATCCGAAGTCGAGCGCTTAAATCGCCGCAACCTTCGCCGGGGGCAAAAACGCGTCGAACCCATCTACACCAAGGCCGATGGCGAGGAAGCGGTGAAAAACATTGTCACCACCCCTTACGACACTTGGTTTGAGCCCAGCCCCGGCGTGCGGGCGCGGCTGTGGAACGCGGGGCACATTCTCGGCTCGGCCTCCATCGAGATCGAAGTCGATAGCGACGAGCGGCCGATCAAGATGCTTTTTTCCGGCGACATCGGCCCCCAGGAAAAAGCCTTTCACGACGTGCCGGATGCCCCCACCGATCTCGATTACCTGTTCATGGAAAGCACCTATGGCGACCGCGACCGCGAGGATCTAACACTCGAAGCGCGTCGCGAGCTATTAAAAAAGGAACTGCTCGAAGGCCTCGAAGCGGGCGGCAATATCCTTATCCCCGCATTCGCGGTCGAGCGCACCCAGGAACTGCTTTACGACATCGGCCTGTTGCTTAAAGACAAAGACCTGCCGCCGGTGACGGTATATCTCGACAGCCCCTTGGCCATTCGCGCCACCGAGGTGTTTGAAATGCACGCCGAGACCTTGCATGAAACGGAACGCCGCGGCGGGCTGTTTCGCAACCCGAAATTCAAATTCATCAACCGCGCCGAAGACAGCAAGGCGCTGGACCGCTTTACCTCCGGCGCCATCATCATCGCCGCCAGCGGCATGTGCGAAGCGGGGCGCATTCGTTATCACCTGAAAGCCAACTTGTGGCGGCCTCAGTCAACCGTGTTGTTCGTCGGGTTCCAGGCTCCGGGCAGCTTGGGCGCGATGCTGCAAGCCGGCAATAAGGTGGTGCGCATTCACGGTGAAGAAGTGGCGGTGCGCGCCCGGATCCGCAAAATTGATGCCTACAGCGCACACGCCGACCAACAAGAATTGGTGCAATGGGCGAGCCAACGCATGCCCGTCAAACGCGGCATCTTCCTCACCCATGGCGAAGTCATGGCCCAAGCGACGCTGCGCGACCATCTGGTGGCGCATGGCTGCGACGCCAGTCTCATCTTTACCCCACGCTTAGATGAAACCGTGGTGCTGAGCCTTAAGGGTAAGGTACACAGCGCGCTGACCAACCCGCGCCTGGAAGATCAAGCGATCATCACGCAAGATTGGCAAAATGAATACGCCGCGTTTCTGGTCGACCTATCGAATGCCCTGCGTGAACTGCCCAACGATTTTACCCGTCACAGGGCGCTCAAGGATCTGCAATCTTTCCTGGAGCGCGGTAAAAACGGCAAAAACGGCTGAAAACAGGTTCATCCCCGGATTCCAATGATTTTCCCCATATGGGTTTATCAACTTTTGCTTCATTATCTTTTATTATGATGTCCAGCGGGCAGCTAGGGTCGGATCGCTTTAGCTGGAATCGCTTATGTGATCCCAGCTAAAGCGTGAATCCGCCCCTATTCATATGTTAGAGGGCGATTCACGCAATAGGTTGAAGCAGGAATGCGTCAACCTATTACGATCGCACTCTGAGACAATGAGATGATAATGGGGAAATATGGCAGACAACCCTAAGGCCGCTTGGCCGAAGACGCCGGACGGTACCACGGACTGGCAGTACGTGTTCGAGGACCCGACTGCGGGATTCATTCCTTTGATTGCGCGGGCCCAATCGACCGATGCACTCAAGATGATCGCCACGGTTATTCTACAAAAGTTATTTTCGCGCAAAAACGACGTTGATGAACTTCATCTGCACCTCGCCCACTTAGGCAGCATCATCGAAGCTGGCGGCAACATCGAGGGCATGGCCGCCCAGATCAACACCCTGATGCGCAAGGTCAAAAACGAGCGTATCGAAAAAGCCCGCGTCTATGTCGAGCGCAAAAAGGCTGGCGCGGCCATCGACCGGCGCTCCGGCCTGTTGTGGAGAATCAGCAAACTTTTAGAACCGCGCGTCTTAGTCCCCTTAGGCGGGCTAGTCGTTTTGGCGCTGTCGGGACTGATCTACATGGTGCTGCAATCGGCCGTAGGCACCGGAACCTCTATCTCCGACGCGGTGGTTGAATTGGATCAAGCCAAAAAACAAGCCGCCAAAGATGCCGAGCAAGCGAGCCTGCCGCCCTCGGATACCCAACAACCCGCCCCCGAAGCCAAACCGATACTGGTTTTGTTTCAAAGTGTGCGCTGGCCGCAGGTGGCGCAATTTACGACAGATCGCCCGCAATATTATTCGGTCGTCTTATCCGTCAAAAATTGGGAACAGAAGGTTGAAATCTGTCGGCGCTTACCCGCCGTCATGGATCGTTTTTATTCCAGCTTCAGCGATGTCATGCCGCCGAATCGGCCCGCGCGCGATGCGGAAATCGATGCCCTGGAAAAAGACATCGTCGGCGCAATCAACACCATATTGCCGGAAAGCTATGTAACGGAAGCGGCAGTGGCGCGTTATGGCACAAGAGAATTTCGCATCTCGCCCAGGCCGCCCTATTGTTCGTCACCGAGCAACTAACCCGCACGACGCCTCAAGCGCACAATCTAAGCTGGCTCATGCAAAAACGCTTTGAGGTGTGTGACGACGCTCCGCGCAAGGGCGTGCAACGCATAACCACCCTCCAACACGGAAACGATGCGGCCATCCGCGTGGCGCTGGGCGATCTCTATCAGACGCTCCGTAATCCAAGCGTAGTCTTGTTCGCGCAACCGCATATCCGACATGTCGTCTTCAACATGTCCATCAAAACCGGCTGAAATGAAAATCAGTTGCGGCGCAAACTGCTCAAGTGCGGGCAACCACTCTGCCTCCACACGTTCACGAAAGTCGCTGCCGCTAGCTCCCGCCGGAAAGGGCAGGTTGATGATATGGGGGTTCACCGTATCCGCCCCCGAATAAGGATAAAAGGGGTGTTGGAAACTCGAACAGAACAGCACCCGGGCATCATCTTTAAAGATGTCTTCGGTGCCGTTGCCGTGGTGAACGTCGAAATCGACAATCGCCACACGCTCCAAGCCCTTCACATCCAAGGCATAGGCCGCGCCGATGGCCACATTGTTAAAGATACAAAAGCCCATGGCGCGGCCCCGTTCGGCGTGATGCCCCGGTGGGCGCACGGCGCAAAATACGGCGCTGGCTTCTTGGTTCATCACCAGATCCACGCCGCAAACGACTGCGCCGGCCGCTCGTAGCGCGGCCTCCAACGAGTGCGGCCCCATAGAGGTGTCACCATCCAAAGCGGCCAATCCGGAACTTGGCGACACGGCAAAAACATGGTCGATATACGCCGGGTCATGCACCCGTTCGAGCTCCTCGCGCGTGGCCTGAGGGGCTTCGCGCCGCCCCAGCACGTAAGAAAGGCCGGAACTGATCAATTGATCTTCGATGGCGTCCAGCCGGGCCGGACACTCGGGGTGAAGACTGCCCATATCATGCAGCTTGCAGGCAGGATGTGAGATCACCACGATTGGCATAACGGAGCTTCTTCTTCGCAATAACTATTTAGAAAAATAGGCGATGCAGCC